>CAYHMF010000013.1:0-17513 GCA_964357655.1 Candidatus Woesearchaeota archaeon
TGGATTTAGCTAATTTCTCTATAGAGAAGTTTGAATAATTCTTATTTCTTGTTTTTTCGAAGGAATTTTTATGAGAATTTTGTGATTCTTTAATAAAGTGTTAACTACTAAAATATAAAATAAAATTAATAAGGCATTTATTCTTTAAGGTCGCTTATCCCAAGCATAAGGAATAGTAATCCGATCATTATCGCAAACCAGATTATTCCCCCTTTAAGAACAGTCATTGTAGCTACTCCCCACGATGCTAATTGAGGTGTATTAGGAAATCCCCATGCAACATAGATAGGAACAACTATCAATATTAGTCCCAATAAAAGTTCAAGCCATTTATTCATTGTATTATTGCTTATTAGTTTTTATTTAAAAAGATTTGGGTAATGAAATGTATAATAGGTCGTGATGCATTCTGTTTCAAAATTAAGTTGAGAAATTGGATTGCCATCATCTATTCTGACGCAAAATCTATCAATCCAAAAGCTTATATATTAATTTTTTGAAGTTTAAATATGCGCGAGATTAAATCAATAAAAATTGAGAAAAATATGAAGGTTTCTGACTTAGTTGAAAATATGGCTGGGGCAGGTTTTGGGGCAGGCAAGATTGCTTTGGCGAGTAAAATAATGAAGAGGATGTTTGACGATTCTGAATGCAAGGTTTTTTTTGGAGTTGCCGGGGCAATGGTTCCTGCAGGAATGAAACAGATAATTCTGGACATGCTTGACCATACCGACGTGTTTGTTACGACGGGGGCGAACTTGACACACGATTTAATAGAATCAATTGGAGAGAAGCATTATCAAGGCGACGAGGCACAAAGCGACGAAAAGCTAAATGAAAAAGGAATTGACAGAATTTATAATGTATTCATGAAAAATTCAGTGTATGTTCAATTAGAAGAATTTTTCAAGGAAAATTTTGACAAGTTTAAAGAATGCAAAAGCATTAATGAATTTCTTTGGAAACTTGGAGAGTTTGCACCAGACAAAAATGGAAAAAGCATTTTGAAAAAATGTTATGAAAAAAAGATTCCTATTTTTTGCCCTGGAATTGCTGATTCAGGAATTGGTTTAATGATGTGGGGGAGAATTGTCGCAGGAAAAGGAAAAACCGACATCGACGTTTTTGCAGACATGAACGACATAATTGATTTTTCTTGGACAGCCAAAAGACAGGAGTGATTTACGTCGGTGGAGGAGTTCCCAAAAATTTTATTCAACAATCTTTGCAATTTTCAAAAGGGGCTGATTATGGAATTCAAATAACTACTGACAGAGTCGAACCTGGAGGTTCTAGCGGGGCTTTATTAAAAGAAGGAATTTCTTGGGGAAAAATGAATAAAAACGCAGACTTTGTCGATGTTTCTTGCGACGCGACTATTGCATTGCCGTTGATTTATGGTGCGATTAAAAAATGAAAGCAAGTATTGACAGTGCAATAATTGATAAAATAAATTTTGAAAATAGGAAAATTTTACGTTCATGGATTATTTTTAATTATGACTATGTAAAACAAGATATTAGTCAATATATGAAAGAACTTTTGAGAATTAATCTCGAGCTTCAAACTTTAGAGATTCCAAATCGCGAAGCAATTAAGGTAGACATCAATAAAAAATATATTTATTGGAGGAAAAAGATGATTTATATAAGCGACTTCATAGAGTTAGATGTTAACAAATTTGAAAAGGAATTTCCTCTAATCTAGTTAGGATATTGTAACCTTAATTGACATCTTTTATCTAATTTCTTCTTTAATCTCATTTTACACTCCTCGCATTCGCTCGTCGTGAATTATTAACAATTAATTAAATCTGCGAACGAATGTGAGTGGCAAATTGTCTTCAGCGAGAATTTTTAAAGGGGGATTTGGTCACGATAACTTGACAATATCTTCACTCAGATAATCTTAAATAATCTGGAGTTTTTTACATTACATGCTAACTGACAAACAAGTGAAGGAAATTAGGGAGCATCTCGAAAAAGCCCAAAATCCTGTTTTCTTTTTTGATAATGACCCTGATGGGCTGTGTTCTTTTTTATTGTTGCAAAGATTTATTGGAAGAGGGAAGGGAGTTCCTATTCGGTCTTTTCCAGAAATGACAAAAGAATATTTTAGAAAAGTGACTGAACTGAATGCAGATTATATTTTTATTTTGGACAAACCAAACATCTCGAAAGATTTTTTTAAAGAAGTTGAACAAGTTAACATTCCTGTTGTTTGGATAGACCATCATGTTTCAGGAGAAATCTACGATTTTGTTAATGTTGGAGGAGGGCAAAAAAAAGAAGGGGCATTTTGTGATTATTTTAATCCGATGTTTAATAAAACAAAAACAAACGAACCCGTTACTGCGTTATGTTATCAGGTCACCCAGAAAAAAGAAGATTTATGGCTTGGAGTTATTGGTTGCATTTCAGACAAATTTTTCCCGGACTTTTACAAAGATTTTTCCAAAGAATATCCTGAGTTGTCTATTAAATCTAATGAACCTTTTGAGATTTTGTATGAGTCAGAGATTGGAAAAATTGCGAAGATGCTTAGTTTCTCTCTGATGGACAGAACTACGAATGTCATTCAGATGATTCGTTTTTTGATGAAGGCGAAGTCCCCTCACGATGTTCTTGAAGAGAGCAAAAAGAATTCTTCAATACATAAAAGGTACAATGAAATAAATAAGCGATATACTAAATTTTTGGAAAAGGCAGGAAACGAAGCGAACCCAGAAAAATTATTATTTTTTCAGTATGGAGGGGATTTGAGTATTAGTGGAATTTTGTCAAATGAATTAAGTTTTAAATTTCCCAATAAAATTATCGTCGTCGTTTATATTACAGGAGTTAAGGCAAACGTTTCTGCTCGTGGAGGGAATATTAGAGAAATTTTTTTAGAATCAATTAAAGATTTGGAAGGTGCAAGTGGTGGAGGGCATGAAGAAGCTGTTGGAGCGAAAATCCGCGTAGAGGATTTAGAAATATTCAGAAAAAATTTGGAAAGGTTGATTGGAAATTCTCATAATACATCAGCTTGATTAAGCGAATAGGTTTTACTTTTTGGGAAGAATGATGCCAAGGTTATTTCTGGATTTGATTTGTTGTTTATTATATGAGCCATTCCTCCGACGTGAACTATTTTTTTATTTGGATTTAATAAAAGCAGGGCTTCCAATTCATTTTTCATATAAAAATCTCTTTCCCCCAGTAATTCGTAAGGAACAATACTGTTTACAGATTTAATTAGAAAATTATTATACCCAAAGAAATCGAAGACTTTTTTATGAATAAAACTTTTTTTGGTTTTGTAGTATGATTTTATTGTTTTTTTTAGAGTTCCTTCTGTTGTGTTTTGCAACATTTCTTCTACTGATTCAATGGTCTTTTTTTTAATCCATTTTGTTAAATAATTTTCTTAATCTATGTAGTATAATGGAACCTTTTTTTCTTTAGAATATTGTTCGCAAGTTTTAAATTCATAAGGGGATTTGGAATATATTTCAAACCATTCATCAAGTAGTTCTTCGTCGATGCTTTTCTTTTTTAATTCATTATAAATTAAGTCAACGGTTTTTTCACGTTCATTTACTCTGTCTTCTGTAAATTCTAAAGTTATAATCTCTGGGTTTATATGATTCAATAATTTAGTCAGACGGTCACACCCTCTTATATCTTTATGATTTGTTCCGATTAAAGTTAATCTTTCCCTCATTTGAAATTTAATTTTTTTAGTTTTTCGAATTAATAAACAATTGTGTGATAAAAAATCTACAATCGAAAAGTATAAATACTTCAGGCATTTAATTATAACATGGAAGCAAGACTAAGATGCCCCGTATGTAATATGTATGGCGTTAGCTTAGTCTCTGCAACAATTAAACACTTCTCACTTTAATTCAGAGCTTTTTTTCAAATCTGAGTTGAAGTGTCATCGCACCAATAATTTAGATTTGAAGGGGTTCTGATTTCTGTGAGAATAATTAAAAATGGAGAGCTTAGAAATGAAACAAGAAAAAAGTTTTGTAGAACAGGAACTTAGTTCATTGATAGAATTTACTCTGCGGCTTGAGAACGAGCTTCACGAGATAACTAACTACAAACTTCGATAGCGACGAATTGAAATAGAAGTGGTGATTGCTGTTAGTAATTATTATTTAAAATGAAAAAAATAAAAATTCCATCATATTTGAGTAGGAAGAACTTAGAGGAAGCAATAGAATATGTAAAAGAATCAGGAGATAATGGAAGAATTTATCGTCAGGGGGAAGTTGGAAATATTTTGGATATTTTAGAGTGTTTGGGTTGTATTAAATCTCATGATGCAGGAGTTTCTGGAGTAGATCCAGCAAGTGGTAGCGATGAGGTCACGAAAGATTTACTTTGGGGCTGTTATTTGGTTAAATATACTTATGTGAAAGATTTACCAAAAAATTTTTAGAATGTAAAATAATTTTAGTAGCTTTTAGCTAAGTAAACAGTATGATTTGCCTTTTTCTTACAGATTGCACAATTTCCCGAATGTTTCTCTTTTTCGTCGAGTTTTGTTCCACGAACTTCTGCACCTGTTTCTTTCTCAATAATTTCTGCACAAGATATCCCTCCTTCTTCAACAGAGCAAAAATTACATCTTGCGATTGAACCTTCTTGAATTGTTTTTTTAATTTCCTTAATATCTTTAACATCTTTTATTCGTCCTTCAAAAATCTTATCCGCGGTTTGAATAAGATTTTTTGAAAATTCTTCAGAAATTTTTTGAATTGTTTTTATTATTGTTTTCTCGTCCACAAGTTCTTTCTGATTCGTGTCTCTTCTGAACAAAGTTAGTTTCTTTTTTTGCAAATCTTTCAATCCCAAATCAATTCTTATTGGAACACCTTTCATTTCCCAATAGTTGAATTTTTCCCCTGGGCTTTTATTAGAATAATCTATTTCAACAGAAGCGAATTTTTGAATTTCTTTTTTAAGTTTTTCCGCCTCGGTTTTTATTTTATCGTCTTCACTTATCGGAACTATTACAACTTGCAATGGTGCGATTTCCCAAGGGAATCTCAAACCCTTGTCATCTCCATGAGTTATAATGACACTCGCAAATATTCTTGAAATGGCTGGACCGTAGCAAGTTATGAAAGCATATTTTTCCTTGCTATCTTTGTCTTTAAATTTTATATCAAATGCTTTTGAAAAACTTGGAGAAATCATATGTGTCGAAGGTTGCTGAATGACTTTTCCGTCGGGGTTCAGTGCGTCTGCCGCAAAAGTTCGCGATGCTCCAGGAAATTTATCCCATTCAGGTCTTTCAAAGAAAATAAACGGAATTCCAAAAATGTCGTGCAATATTTCTTGAGTTGTACTCATGTCTTCTTTAACTTGTTCAAATGCATCGCTTTCTGTTTGGTGTGCGCTGTGTCTTTCAATCCAATAAAATTCCCGCGATCTTAAAAATGGGCGCGTTGCTTTTGTTTCACACCTAAACACATTTGCTCTTTGATACATTTTGAAAGGAAGGTCATTATAACTTCTTATCCATTTCGAGAACATGTCGTAGATTGCTGTTTCCGATGTCGGTCTTAAAGCTAATCTTTCTTCGAATTTTTTATTTCCCCCTTGAGTTACCCAAAATACTTCTGGGGTAAATCCTTTCACATGCGAGCTTTCTTTTTTTAAATTTTTTTCAGGGATAACTGTTGGGAACCAATAAGGTTTGTGCCCTTTTCTTTGCAAATTTTCTTCGAAGTATTTATACATCTTTTCCATGCATAAAACCGACCATGGTTGGAAAACCAAAAAACCTTTTACATTATATCTCAAATCAGCGAGTTCTGTTTTTTGAACTATTTGCGTAAACCACTCTCCAAAATTCTCATTTTTCTTTACAGTGATTCCTTCTTGAGATTTTTTCTTCGTCATGTTTGATTTAAGGAAAAGGGGTTAAAAAAGCCTTCGGATTTTTTGTTAAATTAAAATTTAGTTAGGATAAATCTTGTTGCCAAAACTTTTTCAGATAAAATGTCTTGTATGCTGTTTCCTGCCTTCGCTATAATACACTCTTTTCCCGTCGCGATTATTTTTTTTGCAACATTTAGTTTGGATTTTAATCCTCCAAATCCTGCAGAGGCGATATTCATTTTGTCATAATCCTCTGGCAAGAAAAGGTTAGACTTTGTCAAAGGTTTTTTGTCTTTGATTAAAACCCCGATTTCTGTGAGAATAATCAAAATGTCAAAATTTAATTTCAGGAGAAGTAGCGACGCTAAAAAATCATTATCTCCGAAAGATAATTCTTCCAAAGAAGTCAAATCGTTTTCATTTACTATTGGAATTATTTTTCCTTTTAGATGTCGATAAGTTTCTTTTATGTTTTTTAGGGAGGTTGGATTGTTTAAATCATTGGAAGTCAGTAGAAATTGAGCGACATTTAAATTTTGTTTTGAAAAAGCGTGAGAGTATTCTTCCATAAGTTTTACTTGTCCAACTGCAAACTGCGCTTGTTTTAATCCAATACTTTTTTCGTTTTTAATTATATTTTTTCCGCATCCGACTGCTCCAGAACTGACAATAATTAATTCATTTCCCTCGGCGATTAGTTTAGAACTATCTTTTGCCAGAGAATTTATTATGTCTTTTTTAATTTCCTTTTTGTCAAAATCAAATATTGCGGCAGTTCCTATTTTAATAATTATTTTCATGTTTAAATTAGTGTTTGGTTTAATGTCCCCATTGCAATATTATTTATAGTTTCTTCTATTGTGTTTGATTCGAGTGCAAACCCCAAACTTTCTCCTCCGCCAACTTTGAAATTATTAATTCCAACAACTTTTCCCTCGGTGTTTATTAAAGGGCCTCCGGAATTTCCAGGATTTAATGCAGTGTCAGTTTGAATATATACATTTTCTCCACTTGGGCCTGGTCTGTGAACTGCGGAAATAATTCCTTCTGAAACAGAAAATTGCAGTCCTAATGGATTTCCAATCGCAATTACTTTTTCTCCTATTTGAATTTGGTTTGAGTTTGCAAGTTCAAATGCGTCATAGTTTCCTTCTATTTTTAACAATGCGACATCTAGGTTTTTATCAAATCCTATGAGGCTTACTAAATGAGATTTCCCGTCGTAAGTATACACTCCTGCTGATTTTGCCCCGTCTACTACATGGTAATTTGTTACGACATATCCTTCGCTGTCAATTATAAATCCTGTTCCTTGACTAATATCTGTTCTTATTGTCACGACTGACTGAATTGCGTCTTCGATGATTCCTGAAAAGTCCGCACTTGTAGAAGCTTTTAAGACATTAAATTCTTTGTCAATTGTTCCTAATTGCGAATCCAAGGAATTCAAATCTTCTTGCGTGCTGATAACTGTTTGCGTTAATTCATTGAATTTGCTTTGCGTGTCTGTTTTTAATTCATCTATTTTGTCGTTGAGAGAATTGTAATTTAGGTTTTGTCTTGTTAAAAGAACATTTAGAAAAATTCCCATAACTATTAATGAGATAATCACAATTGAACTAAAACTTCCCAGGATTATTTTGTGATGTTTTTTTAACACCAAATGATTAGGTTTTTCTTCGGCCATCTTTTATAATCTTAAAATGTTAACATATAAAAACTTAACTTTTTTGTTTATTTTATAGGTCTGTAGTTCAACGGATAGAATGACAGGCTTCGGCCCTGTTGATGGGGGTTCGAATCCCTCCAGACCTATTTATTCTCACCCCAAAAATGGGCGAGTACCTCTTCGAGGCCCCAAGGGGGTTTCCCAAGGGATGACTCAACTTTGTTGAGCCTCGATTCCCTCCAGACCTATTTATTTTTACTCTTATTCAAACACAATTATTTTTAAAAAGGGGGTTTGAATGAATGAATTATGAGAAATGGTTTGATTGGATTACTGACTTTAAGTTTAAGTGTTCTTCCAATGAATTATGCTTATTCTGGAGAAAATAAAAGATGTATTAATGATTTTAAACTGATTCAAAGAGTACCTTTTATGTGGGTATTCTGTGATAGTAAGGGGGATAGGGATTTTGACTCTGCAAAACTTTATCCAGTTGTTGGAATAGATCTTAATGGAGGACCTATAATTACTAAATATCCTTTTAGTTATTGGCAAGATTTGAATGAAGATGGTAAAGTTGAAGCTGAAGAAATGTTGTTCGATCCGATGATGGATGGCTTAAATGGGAATGAAAAAACACTTGAAGAAGAAATTGGAATTTAGTTTTTAAACATTTTTTCTAAAATTTCTTTTGTAGTTTTATAATCAGCTCTTTTCTTCGATAAATTCATTACTTGCCCGATTAAAAAATTCAGTGTTTGCTGATGCCCGTTTTTATAATCTTTAACAGCTTGATGATTTTGTTTTATTACCTGTTCTACGAATTTTGTTATTTCTTGTTTTCCTGAAATTTTTGAACCTTTTTCGGCGTCTTGTTTTGGTGAAGAGGATTTTTCTTTCCAGCTTCGCAAAATTTCCTGTGCTTTTTGTTCTGTAATTTTTTTGTTCTCAATTAATTTCAATAATTCTATGAAGTGTTCTGGAGAAATTTCAACTTCGTCGAGTTCTTTTTTGTTGTAATTCAAAACACTTAGCAATTCTATTGTTACCCAAGGCACTGCAAGTTTTGGATTTATTTCTTTGATAATTTTTTCGAAGAATTCAACGACTTCTAATTTTTGAGTCAAGACTTCTGCATATTTTTCTCCAATTCCATGTTTCTTTATTAGTCTTTCAAGTTTAGTGTGAGGAGTTTCTGGAAGTCCGGATTTTATTTTTGTGACTCTGGATTCTTGAATATTAATTACAGGTAAGTCTGGTTCAGAAATAAATCTGTAATCTTGCGCTTGTTCTTTTGTTCGCATCCGAATTGTTTTTCCAGAATTTTCGTCGAATGCCCTCGTTTCTTGCGTCGTGACTTTTTCTTTTTTTTGCCTTTGAATTTCAAATTCAATCGCGGTTTTAATATTTTTTAAACTATTCACATTTTTTATCTCTACTCTTTCCCCCCCAGTCGAAACATTAACGTCGGCTTTTATTCCCATTTTTTTGTCGATTGCTTTGATGTACCCGAGAGTTATCACCAATTGTTTTAACCATTCTATGACTTGTTCAGAGTTTGTGAAATTTGGTTCTGTCACAATTTCTATTAAAGGAATTCCTGAACGATTGTAATCAATTTCTCCTGTTTTCGGATTCCACGAAGCAGGGTCTTCTTCAAGATGAGCTTCTGTTATTCTTATTCCAAGAAATTCTCCGTGTTCCCCGAGGGGAATTGCGTGAGTTCCAGATATTGTGTTTTGATATCCTTTTGGGAGGTCTGGCCAGGTGTAATGTTTTCTTTGCCAGACTAATTTGTTATTTATTTTTGTGTTTAGAATTAGTGCTATTTGAATTGCTTTATCGACGGCAGTTTTATTTGGAAGAAGTGGTTTTGCTCCTGGTTGCGCTGTGCACGTCGGGCAAATATTTGTATTCGGCTTGTTGTATTTCAATCCATGTTCGGATTTGCATCGACAAAAAAGTTTTTCGTTTGTGAGAACATATCCATGAATTTCCAAACCTATTTTAACCTTATCACTCATATATTAGAAAAAGAAACAGGATTTATTAAGTTTTGGTGAGGTTGTTAGTCAAGAGGTTTACACTTGCTTTCTGAATAAGGAAGATATGCTTTTCCTCCGCTCAATTCTCCATCATTCATTTTCATAATATATTCATATAATTCATCTGGATTGAAATTGTTTAATTCAGAACATTTTTCCTTTAATTCGTAAATACGTGGCATTATTCCAACTCGCTCATTATATAAGATTAATCTCGAAGGATAACTTCTAAATATCTCTTCAAGTTTTGCATTATTATTTCCAGTGCAAGCTGTGAATCCTATTGCAATTGTAAATGCTAGTGGCGCTATTTTTTTTATGAATATCTCGTTTTTCATTTAATTATATTTCCCATTAAAAGGAGTTGATTGATTTTCCCAAGAGTTTTTTTCTGATTTAAATTGAACTCCGTCATTTTCCCAGTCATGCAATTCATTTTTCATATAGTGCATTCTGGAATAGTCTGGTGCGTCGTTTATCTTTTTCTTATTAGATACTGTTCCAGCTACCTCATCATAGATATAATCAAATTCTATTGTGTTTAGAGTAATGTCCCATACTATTGAATAATATTTAGCCATTTGCTCTATTAATTTTTTCATAGGATTAATGACATTTTAATATTTATAAATCTTCCTATTTGTTACTACACAAAAGTTGCTACTAATTGGGGCGTATTCTTCTTGTAAGTCCGAAAGGTTTTTTTTAATGAACTCTTCTACATATGAAGGAAAGTGGTTATTTGTACAATCAGTGCAATCCCAAACTCTTCCCTTTTTTGGAGTAGAGTAATACGCCCATTTTCCGTTTTTACTATTTATTTTACAACCCCCTTCTAAAAATTTTGTGTCATAGTTTGGGCAGTAGCAGACAAAACAATTTAATTCTTTTATTTTTGTATGGCAGGGCTTGTTGTCTTTATAACAAACACACAATTCAATATTTTTTTTACTCCTGACTTCATAACTCATTTCTTTAATTATTTTAGGAATGTTTTCAAGAGTTATTTCAATTCTTGCTTTTTTTAATTCTCGTAGTGTTTTTTTTCTGAAGGCGTTTTCTAGATGTTGGAGTATGTTTAATCTCATTTTGTCTGAAAATTTCTGGGATTATTATTCTTTATTGTGGTAGAAATATTGTAAACTTAAGGAAATGTTCTTTAAAATCCCATTTTAACTAAAAGCGAAACTTACACTCCTTGCTTTGCTCGTCGTGAATTATTAATTTTTTATTAAATCTGTGAACGAAGGTGAGTAGCAAATCGTCTTGGCGAGAAAGTTTAAAGGTCTTGTTTTGAGTGGCGTGTTTAGAGAAGTTTGAATAATTCCGATTTCTTGCTTTTTCGAAGGAATTTTCAAAGTGCTCTTCATGAGAATTTTGCGATTTTCTGAATTTTGCAAAGTTCTCTTTAATAACTCAGTAATATCTATTGTAGAAAACATTTTTATATATCCTTTTCTATTTTCTTTAATGAGTTTTAATGTTAAGGAAATTTCTCCAGGGGATATTGTCAGAATTGAATTGAGTAAAATAGAATACGAGGGAGTTTTTTTGGAAAGTCCTGAATCAGAGAAAGGAATTGTTTTGTTGAAATTAGATTCTGGTTACAATATTGGTTTTAACAAAAAAGATATTTTAGATATTAAAGTTCTTCAAAAAGCCGAGGAGGTAAGGGAAGATGTCGTCGTAAAAACAGATTCCAAGAAGCCAAACATTGCGATGATTATTACTGGTGGGACTATCGCTGCGCGACTGAATCCTAAAAAAGGAGGAGTTGATTGGCTGGATACATCCGAGTCTTTGTTCAAATATTATCCTGGTATTTTCGACAAAGTCAATGTTGTAAAAGTTGAAATTCCTTTTATGAAAGCATCTGAAGATATGGATTTTAGGGATTGGCAAAAAATTGCGAGAGTCGCCGAGAAGTTGTTGAACGACGGTAATATTAAAGGAATTGTAATTACTCATGGAACTGATTTTTTGCATTATACAAGTGCGGCACTGAGTTTTTTTCTTAAAGATTTGAATAAGCCAGTTGTTTTAACTTATAGTCAGAGAAGCATTGACAGAGCGTCGAGCGACGCGAATTTGAATTTGCAGTGCGCAGCGTTGGTGGCGATTTCCGATATGGCAGAAGTTATGCTTGTTGGACATGCGAATTCCGACGACGATTTTTGCTATGCGATGCCTGGGGCAAAAGTTAGGAAGTTGCATAGTTCAAAAAGAGATGCATTTAAAGTTGTAAACGGAAAACCATTTGCGAAAATTTCTCCCAATCAAATCGAAGTTATTAGTGAACATAATCTAAGAAATAGTAAAAACAAAGCAAAGCTAGATTTGAAATTTGAAGACAAAGTTGCTTTGGTTAAAGTTTATCCTGGGCAAAATCCTGATATTTTAGATTTTTATTTAGGGAAAAAATACAAAGGAATTGTTTTAGAAATGAGCGGGCTTGGGCATGTTCCTACGAAAAGGGCGCGCAATGGTTGGACAAATAAACTGAAAGAAGTTCAGGAAAAAGGTTTAATTATCTGTGCTGTAACGCAATGCATTTATGGAAGGACAGACCCATTAGTTTATAGCAATGGACGCGAAATTTTGGAGACAGGAGTTATTTATCTCGACGATATGCTTGCCGAAACTGCTTTAGTTAAACTTGGTTGGGTTTTGGGTAAAACTACAAAAAAAAACGAAGTTGAAAAATTAATGTTAAAAAATGTTGCTCATGAATTGAGCGATAGGTTGGAAAATGGGTAGGGGGCATGCAGTTAAAAATAGCAAGGGGTTTTCGTCTAATTTTGAAAAATGGTTAGAAAAATCTGTTCCTAAATTCCCAAAATTTATTGAAACATATCATTTAACTTATATGACAATTATTTGGAGTGTTTTGATTGTTCTTGGAGGGTATTTGGCTGTTGGAAATATTAATTGGTTTTGGTTTGTTTCTTTGATGATATTCATGCAGTATGTTACTGACTTTTACGACGGGAAAATTGGAAAGCATCGAAAGACCGGGCTCATTCGTTGGGGGTATTACATGGACCACTTTTTAGATTATATTTTTTTAGGAGCAATCGGTTTAGCTTATGCTTTCATTCTCCCCGAAAGTTCTTATATTCTTTTGCTGTTTATTTTTGTAGTTTTTGGAGGATTTATGACGAATTCATTTTTGTTTTTTGCGGCTACAGATAAATTTGATATACATTATTTTAAATTTGGACCAACTGAGGCAAGAATTGTTTTTATTGTGATTAATACTTTGATAATTTTTTTTGGGGTTAGATATTTCGCAATGGCGATTCCATATGTTTTAGGAATTTCCACAATATTATTGATTTTAATTGTTTATAGAACTCAGAAAAAAATTTGGAAAAACGACGAGAAATTTAAGAGAAAGAAAATTGGTTAATTTTAATAATCTAAATCTTTAAATATTATTAAAAATGAACTATTTCATGAATGATGATTTGATAAGAAAAGTTTTAGAGTCTCATGATTATGAAAAAATACAAGTATTTAGTGGAAGTGAAAATAGATATGTTATGTTTAGGGAAAAAAGTGGAAATGGCTGGTTTGAAATGGAAGGAAGCAAGGTTTATGGATTAAATAAAATGCATAACAGCATATGCTGTGACGAGCAAAAAGGAATTTTTTGTCCTCATTGTTTAGCAGGAATTAATGGCAATGTAATCTATATAGGAAGATTGAAAAACAAATAGAGATTGATTATTTATTTTTTCCGTGATGGTTTATAATTAAATTTTTTATTTCTCTAATTTCTTTCTCTGCTTTTCTATTTACAGCGTAGTCGTATTCTGCTTGTATTCTATTTCTTTGAGCTTGTCTATTTTGGCTCATAAGAATTACTGGAGCTTGTATTGCTACAAAGCAGGATAGTGCTAGGTTTAGCAAAATAAATGGATAAGGGTCAGTTAAATCCCCATTGAGATATTTTAATACAAAATACCCATTGGTAGCCATCCATATTGCTAAAAATAAAAAAAAGATAATTATGAAAGTCCAACTACCAATCACCTTTGTTAAATTGTCTGCGGCTCTTTGCCCGAGGGTTTTCGACCTCGTTAAAATTGGATGGCCATTAGTTGGTTTCTTTTCCCCTTTTAACATATTATAAATTAATTAACAAAGATTATAAATGTTATGAGCCCCCCCCATTTTATTGTAACTTTAAAGGGGTTACATATAGGAAGATTTAAATATGCTAAAATGTTGTAGATTATATGAAAAAAAATTATCCCGAGGAAATTTTAGTAATGAATTTAGCAAATACAATTCCAGAAGTTTCAGCAAGATTAGCCAGTGCTGACGAGGATCACGGTTATAAAAAGGCTGATGTTGTTTTGAATCATAAAGAAAAAGATTATTTCTTTCAAGTATCTCGCCAACCCAAATCTAAAAAACAAATTAAGAAAATGTTTCAAAGAGGAACATATGCAATTTATACAAATGATTTTTTTGGAAATGAACAAAAAAATAATATAATCAATTCTTTAGAGTCTGTTTTGGGGGCAGAAAAAAATTAAAATGAAATTAGCATATCTCTTTTATAATTCAATATTAAAGGATTATACTTTAACACATGGAAAAAATCCTTATGATGTTGGGAAGAGACTAGATTTCGGAGAGATTGGTGCTAAGGGACTTGTAGAAAAATTAAGGGGATTTTTAGATTTAAAAAGAAAAACAATTCTTTTTATAAATTCTGATTTTCCGGAAGATCATAAACAAGAGATAGAATCTTTTTTAAAAGCTACAAAGGTAAAACTAGAAGTAAAAAAGGGTTTGTGACAAA
This sequence comes from Candidatus Woesearchaeota archaeon, assembly GCA_964357655.1. Taxonomy (GTDB): domain Archaea; phylum Nanobdellota; class Nanobdellia; order Pacearchaeales; family GW2011-AR1; genus CAYHMF01. The sequence continues at coordinate 14,407 of CAYHMF010000013.1, forward strand.
TTTAATAAACTCTTTTTGTTTGATTATTTCATGGAAAAAATTATGGCACCTAAGGGTGTACCCCGAAAAATTTCTGAAAAAATTTTTACAAGGGGCAATTACGATGAATTAGAGTTCAAATCTGGTTTGGAAATTCATCAGCAACTTGATACTGGAAAGTTGTTTTGTAATTGCCAAAGTGTTTTGCGTCAGGATGAGCCTGATTTTATTATCAAGAGAAAATTGCATGCCGTCGCTGGAGAATCTGGAGAAATTGATATTGCTACGAAACACGAGGCTGAACAGGACAAAGAGTTTGTTTATCAAGGGTATAACGACAATACTTGTTTGGTTGAATTAGATGAAGAGCCACCGCATAAAATCAATGAAGAGTCTCTCAAGGTTGCATTGCAGATTGCTTTGCTTTTGAATTGCAAAATTCTTCCGATTTCTCAAATAATGAGAAAAACTGTCGTCGATGGTTCTAACACTAGCGGATTTCAGCGGACTGTTTTGATTGCGCGCGACGGTTTTGTTGAGACTGCTTCTGGAAAAGTTGAAATTGAAAGCATCGCACTCGAGGAAGATTCTGCAAGAATTATTGAGAAAGGAAAAAATTCAGATATTTATCGTCTTGATAGGTTGGGAATTCCATTGATTGAGATTACTACAAAACCTGACATTAAAAATCCCGAGCAAGTTAAAGAAGTTGCTTTGCATATTGGAAATATTCTGAGAAGTTCAAAAGTTCGACGAGGAATTGGGACAATTAGACAAGATGTTAATGTTTCGATTAAAGGAAAAGCAAGAGTTGAGATTAAGGGTTTTCAAAATCCAGCGATGATGATAAAAACTATTGATAATGAAATTGAGAGACATTTGGATTTGATGAAGAAAAATAAAGAACTTAAGGGAGAGGTTAGAAATGCACTTCCTGACGGAAAAACTAAATTTTTGAGACCAATGTCTGGAGCAGCGAGAATGTACCCTGAAACTGATTTGCCTTTGCTAAAAATTTCTAGAGATATGATTAATGAGGCGAAAAAAACTTTGCCTAAACTTCAGAGCGAGGTTGAAGAAGAATTAAAAGTTACTGGATTAAGTCAAGAGATGCTCAAATTACTTCTTCAAGAAGAATTGTTGCAAGAATTCGAAGCTCTTTTGAAACTTTATAATCACCCTAATTTTATAGTTAAGGCACTTATTCTTTGGAGAAAAGAAATTGCAAACAGGGAAAAATTAAATGAAAAGAAAATGCAAGAAAGATTGTCTGTTGATATTATCGAGAGCATAATTGAAAAGGTTGCGAAAAAGAAAATAAGAGAAGAAGATGTGAAAGGAATTATGCAAGAACTTGCACGAGGAAAATCTTTTGATGATGCTATGAAGATTGAAAAGAAAGAGATTAATCTTGAAGAGAAAATAATGAATATAATTAAAGAAAAACCCGGACTTTCTGCCAATGCTTATATGGGATTGATAATGAAAGAGTTTAAGGGAAAAATTGATGCGAGGGAAGTTATGGGAACAATTAAAAAGTATATTAAATAAATTTGAGGGGATATTTTATTTAAAATTTATACTCCTCGCTTTGCTCGTCGAGAATTATCAGTTATTAACTAATCCGCGAATGAATGTGAGTGGTAAATTAGTTTAATAGGTTGATTAGAAATAACTCATAATTTTTTCTTTTACGTCGATTATCTTAAATTTTTTCACTTCTCTAACTTCTTTTATTTTCGGCAACATTATCAACACACTAACCAATCTCGCAATAGCACTTAATAAAAATATAAACAACATAGAGTTTAGACTTAAAAATGTGAATTCAGTTGAGGCAATGAAACCTCCCAAAGTTGCTCCCAAAAAAATAATTATTCCATTTAAAATATTTGAATAAGAAACGCATAATGCCATTCTTTGTTTTGTCACAGCGTCATAAATAAAATTCGTCGATGAAAGACTAAATCCGGCCCAGACAAATCCGGAGAATGCTTCTATAAAAATAAGATAAATAATAAGAGCCAGTAAATGACTAGGGCCGAAAAATTTAGAGAATATCCAAAGAGCAGGAATTGTTGGAATAAAAACAGAACATATCTTAATTACTTTTAAATTGCCGTATACATTTGCAAATTTCCCCCACAAAGGTATGAAAATTAAAGAAGTAACCGTCGAGCTCATAATAATTAAAGTAAATGGGACATAATTCAAATTAAGATGCTTCAACATATAAACTGAAAAAAATGGAGAGGCGATAGCAGTTGTTCCCAGCACAAAAGAAACAAAAATAACAAATTTCCCGAAATTGTTTTCAGGCATTTTTTTTAAGAATTGCCCGAAGCTAAAGTAATACCCTTTTTTGAGAATTAATTTCGGTTCATATTGTTTTAAGAATAACAAGGCTGAAATGCTTCTAAATATAAAAGAAAAAGAAAATAAAATTATAAATCCGACGAATATTTTTGTTTGTTTGAAATAATCCAAAATAAATCCTGCTGCAAGCATACTTACTAAAATTATGCCTCCGACGATGGTACTTCTTTGAGCAAAATAGTTCGCAGATTTTTTAGGGATTATGTCTTTCATCCATGAACTCCAAGCTGGTCCGGCGATGCTCCCGAAAACTATTAACAAAGTATATGTTGCGATAAGCAGAATATTAGAAATTTGCTGGTTTAAGTTGAATACAAAAAATAAACTTCCAACTCCGATAAGGGCAAGCCACATAAGTGCCTGCAGGGCTACTCCGAAAAAAACAATTTTTTTTCTCGAATGCTTTTCTATAGCTCTAATGGAAAAAAGTTGTAAAAAATTTCCGATTAACGAGGGGAATGTACTCAAAAAACCAATATGCGCACTATTTGCTCCCATCGCAAGAGCATAAGGAGTGACATATCTTATTCCCAAACCCTCACTTACACCATAAGCAGAACCTTCCATAATGCTTATTTTTCTTGCTTTTTCTTTTAATCGTTTTTCAGAATTTTTTGATTTTTTTTGTTTCATTAAAAATTTTGCACCCCTAAAATATTCTCAAGAGGGTATATTAATTTATCTAACAAATTGTATTGTGTGCTCACACCAGACATATGTCACCCCCTATTTTAATTTGGTAAAATCAAAAT
>CAYHMF010000014.1:0-1583 GCA_964357655.1 Candidatus Woesearchaeota archaeon
AATGGTGCTGTTAATGTAGCAATTAGTGGTCAAGAATATGGGGGTAAAATATATAATACTCTAATTCAGTTCTCAAAAGAAAATAAAGATTTTCCAGATATTAATATAATCTTGTGGGAGGCAAAACCACGAGTTTATTATCCTGGAAGAAATTCAGGAGTTTGATTATAATAATGAGATGTATAAAATTACATTAGAAGATGTCACACTATTAAAAATATGGATTATAAAAACTTAACCACAAAAGGCATATTAACGAAAATTGAATATAGAGAAACTCGTTATGCAAATGAAGTTCAAGACTATTTAGAATTAGTTAAACCAAAAGATAAAGTTAATTTAACAAGAATAGTCATATCAGAAAATAAAGGAACAAGTCTTAATACTGAAATTATGACAGATATTCCTAATAGTTATATTGGGAAAAAAGTGATTTTAAAAGAATCACTACAAACTAAGAAGAAGATTAAAACCCAAACACAAGAATTATTTTCAGAAGGTTTACCAAAAATTGTTACTTCAATAAATTGGAAATTAAAACAATCACCTCACTTCTAAATCAGTTCTCTTCTATACGCCTTTCGATTGGGGCAAATTTTCAAAACAAAAACATTTATATACTATGTAAGGTATAACTTACTATGGTAGAAATAGAAACTGCAACAATAAGTTCAAAAGGACAGATTGTGATCCCAGCCAATATGAGAAAAGGCATAAAAGAAGGAGAAAGATTCTTGATTATAAAAGATAAATCAAGTTTTCTTTTAAAAAGGGCAGATGATTTGGATGAAAAGTTCAAAGAAGATTTAGAATTTGCAAGAAGAACTGAAGAAGCATGGAAAAGACATGATCGTGGAGAGTTCAAAAGAATGGACTTTAAAGATTTTGCCAAAGAAATCAAAAAATGGTGAAAATTGATTTTGATGAAAAATTCAAAAGAATAATTTCTAAAATAAAAGATGTTTCAATTAGAGATAGAATTTTAAAATTAATAAATAAAATAAGTGAAAATCCTGAAATTGGAAAACCTATGAGACATAATAGAAAAGGAACAAAAGAGCTTTATCTCCCTCCATTTAGACTTTCTTATGCTTATAACAAAACAGAAGATGTTGTTGTTATATTGGATTTCTATCATAAAGACGAACAATAATTCTCTCTTAAAATTCCTGTCCTTAACCTTAGCTTAAAGTACCGGTTGGGGCGTTTATGTTTAATTATTATTTAACGAAAGATATAAAATTGTAGAAATTCTGTGATAATTATGAAAAATGATGAATGTGTAATTTATATGATAACTAATGGAGGCAGTACTCAGGTTTATAAAAAAGAAGGGAGAGGATGGACACAAAAGAGTTCCAAGGGAGTAGTCCGAAAAATGACTGCAGAGCAATTTTTATCCCACCTTTTACCTGCGCTTACTCCAGAATACAAAAATAAGGTTTGGATTAGGGTAGAAAAAAAGAAGAAACCTAGAAAAGTTTAGATGTCGAGGTAGAAATTATTTCTATTTGGGGCACGAAATACTCAAAAATCAACGAAAGATTTATACAGCAAAAATTAAAGGCTCTTGCAATAAATCT
>CAYHMF010000014.1:1683-16962 GCA_964357655.1 Candidatus Woesearchaeota archaeon
CAAAAATCAACGAAAGATTTATACAGCAAAAATTAAAGGCTCTTGCAATAAATCTTTCTAAAATCATACCGAAATATTTATACAGCAAAAATTAAAGGCTCTTGCAATAAATCTTTCTAAAATCATACCGAAATATTTATACAGCAAAAATTAAAGGCTCTTGCAATAAATCTTTCCAAAAATCAACGAAAGATTTATATCCCAAATTCTATAGATAACCCGATGTCATACGATGTTATTTTTATTCTTGGAGAGAGATTCTGTGATCATCCTTTATGCGGGGTCGCCATTCTTAAACGGCTTCTTGAAAAGAACAAGTATAGTGTTGGAATTATCGAGGTTCCTAAGACTGAAGAGGACATAAATAAGTTAGGAAAGCCAAATCTCTTTTTTGGGGTGAGTTCTGGAAGTATAGATTCAATGTTAAGAAATTACACTGCTTTAAAGAAAAAAAGAGAAGCAAAAGAAGTTTTAAATTACAAGCAAGAAGTCCCTGATAGAGCTGTAATTGTTTATAGTAATTGGATAAGAAAAAGTTTTAAGGATTCTTTAATTGTGATTGGCGGAATTGAGAGTTCTTTTAGAAGATTTACTCACTATGATTACTGGCAAAATAGTCTAAGGAAATCAATAATCTTTGATTCAAGAGCAGACATTCTTGTATATGGCTATGGAGAAAAACAATGTCTAGAGATTGCGAAAAGAATGTCTAATAAAGAGGCCCTTTTCGGGATTGATGGAACTTGTATTCGTAGCAGAGAAGTTCCTAAAGGATTTATTGAACTTCCAAGTCACGAAGAGGTTTTAAATTCCAAGGAAAAATTCTGTGACATGCAAAATCTTTTTGATAATAATAAAAATCTCTCACAAAAAACAGGAAATTTTTACATTTTACAATATAAATTTCCAAAATATTCTTCTACGGATTTAGATGAATATTATGGGTTTGCATTTACAAGAAAAGTGTCGATGGATTATCTTAAAGGATTTGAATTTAGCGTAGTTACACATAGAGGGTGTATTGGAAATTGTAATTTTTGTTCTTTAAGATTAATGTCGTCGGGGAAGATAATTTCTAGGTCAGAAGAATCTATTCTTAAAGAAGTTAGATACTTAACACGTCTTCCACATTTCAAGGGGAATATAGATGATTTAGGTGGGCCATCAGCAAATATGTATGGGATGGATTGTGATTTGTGTGGAAAAGATTGTATTGATTGTAAAAAATTAGATAGATCTCATTTAAGAATTATTCATTTACTTAGACAAATAAAAAAAGTGAAAGGGGTTAAGAATGTTTATGTTAGAAGCGGTGTTAGATATGATTTAGCAAACGACGAATATTTAAAAGAATTAAAATATCATATATCTGGGAAACTAAAAATTGCCCCCGAACATGTAAGTCCAAATGTTCTTGAAATGATGAATAAAAATAAGGGAGATTTAGATGATTTTATTCGAAGATTCAAAAAGCTCGGATGTGGTGAACTTGCGTTTTATTTTATGGTTGCGCATCCAGGTTCTACAATGAAAGACGCGAGAGAACTTGCAGATAAAATAAAGAAACTAAAAAATACAGAATCTATTCAGATATTTACCCCAACCCCTATGACTGTTTCTACTTGCATGTATTACACCGGATTGAATCCAAAAACAAAAAAGCCAATTTATGTTCCTCAAACATATCAAGATAAGAAGGATCAGAGAAGGGTTTTAGGGTTGAGATAAAAACTATTTCTATAAGGAGTTTGCCCTTAGCTGAATGCCCAAAATTCCCCAAAATAGCCCCTTTGAGAAGTTTTTAAGTTTTGGATGTATATTTATCACTTTTGAATTAAGACCGAGGGGAAAGGTTTAAAAATTCTCGGCATTTTTTTCTTTGATGACATCTAAAAAACCAATAATTGCCGTGGCCCAAATAAGGTATTTCGATGAGTCCAAGACTCATAACCTTAAGAAGATAAAAAGATACATAAAACTAGCCAAAAAAAAGAAGGCGGACATTATTTGTTTCCCAGAATCAACAATACATAAAAGCAAGGTTCTGAACTTTGGCCATCAACTTATAAAGGAAATTAGGGAAGAGTGCAAAAAAAATTCTATCTGGTGCATAATAAATGAAGAGATAAAAATTAAAACTAAAACATTTAATGTTGCACTTCTTATAAACAGAGAGGGAAAAATTGTTGGGAATTATAAAAAAATAAATTTGTATGGAGACAGAGTTTCTGCGGGGAAAAATGTTTGCGTTTTTGATACAGACTTCGCAAAAATAGGAATTTTGATATGTTGGGATATTGCATTTCCAGAACTTTTTCAAAAACTAAAAAGAAAGGGCGCAGAGATTGTTTTTTGTCCGTCTCAATGGTGGTATTACCCGGGCACACATAATAAAACCCCTATGAAAAGAGAGATAAAAATTCTCGAGTCAATTGTAAGGACACGGGCGTATGAAAATGTGAATTTTGTCGCGTTGTGCAATCCTGTAATGAATTCAAAATATCCGGTTTCATATTCGGCAATTGCTTCTCCAACTAGAATATTAAAAGAAATTGTCAAGAAAGAAGGGCTTATAGTTTCAAAAATTAATCTCGATAAAATTAAAAAAATAGAAAAGATAAATGAGTATTGATTTTATTTCCTTTTAGCAAGTTTGATTAAAAACTCAACGAGAATATTAACCATCTTTCTTCTATCGCGTTCAAAAAAACTGAGGGCAGGGGCGGAGTTTACTTCAAGTGCAATCCACTTTCCATCTTTCATTAAAAAATCAATTCCACAAACATTAATTTTGACAAATTTCATCATCCTATCCACTATTTCTTTAAGCTCTTTGTCGACGGGAAATCTTCTTATTCTATTTGAATAAACTCCTGTTGCTTTCCAGCCACGATTTCTTTTAATAGCTGTCTGAACTATTTCATTTCCAAATACAGTAACTCTGTAACTTGGCGAGTGAATATATTCTTGTGCGATAATCGGAAGTCTTTCACTACTTTTTTCCCAAAGTTTTTTCATTATTTTTCCAGCTTCTTCTAAATCATCAGCTTTTTCTACAAACTGACCCATGGTTCCGGTAACTCTTTTTAAAATTACAGGCCATTGGTTAAATTCCTTTAAACTTTTTTTTGAAGCAGGGATATTTTCTGACAATAAAATTGTTTTAGGCACAGCGATTTTATGTTCCGAGCATTTCAAGTAAAACATCCATTTATCTTCGGTATAATAATATGCCTTTGATGGCTCAATAATTTTCTTTCCAAATTCTTCTATTGTTTTTTCTGTTTCAATTGCAAAATCTTCTGCGCTTGAGTTATAGATAATATCGCACGATTTTATTTTTTCTCGCAGTTTTTTTTCATCAGACCATTCAGTAGTGCTTATTAAAATAGGCTCGACATTTTTCTTTTTTGCGATATTTTTAAAAAGAATTTCATCTTGCCCAAAATCTTTCCCACTATAAAGGTATCCAATCACCAATTTTCCCATATTAATATCTAGAATTCAAGTTATTTAAATATTCTTAAAAGAGAACTTTGAAAATTCTTTAGAAAAAGTAAAAAATAGAGATTATTCAAACTTCTCTAAAGAAATGGTTTTGGGGGGTCTTTTCCTAATATTTATTAGAGTGTTTGCCACAATCCTTCTTCCATTCGCATCCGTTACAAATGCCTGAATTTTCAGACCACTCTTTTGTCCCAAAACAAGCCTTTTCTGATTGTCTCTTCTGCAATTGATTTTTAACCATTAAAAATACCCCCAATCATGCTTTATATACCTTCACTTTTTATAAGATTCTTTCATTCTATTTATTTCATCTTCTCGTAACAATTTATACGATTGTTTCTTAAAAGTAGTAACAAATAGAAAGGTTTAAAAATGAAATTTATCTGATTAAATTACAATGAAATCACTAAAAGGTATGGCAAAAAGTGCAATGATTATGTTAGCCACAATTGTAGCGTTAGGTGGAAATGTGCAATCAAGTCAACATAAACCTAAGGATATTAATAAAGTCTATCTCACTTCTTGTATTGATAACCAAGTTTGTTCAACCGAATCTAAAAATGTTAGGTTAGAGAATAAAGTAAAACTAAATCTCGTGGCCGAGTCAGAGGAAAACAGAAAGAAAATTTACTTTTCTGAATCAGACAATATTTATATTAATGGAAAAAAAATAGAATCTTCTGAAATAAAACGATGGGATTCTAAAAATATTCCTATCAAATGGTTTAAAATAGAGCCCAAAAATAATAATTACAGTAATGGCAGTGGTGAAAAATTTCATTGGGATAAAATAAAATACAAGGAAACTTTAATAGACGATGGAAATAATTGGGTTTTAAATGCAGATGCAACCCCCACAGATAGCTCAAAAAATATAAATGACGGGTTAGGAACGATGAGATATAAATTTGAAGTGATAAACAATGGAAAGAAAATATCAAGTCCTGGAAAAGAATCAACTAATTTATATGGAATAAATGATGATGTGCACAGAATAAGTTTTAGAAAAGATAATAGTTTTGTTGGATGGCTAACATCTTTTTTTAATTTGCCTTATATCTATGGAAGTTCCGGAAAAAGTAATAAAGAACATCAAACTGAAAAATATATTGGTTCAGATTGTGCAGATTTAATTGTTGGAGCTTATAGAAAAACTGGGAAAAATATTCCTTATACTTATGTAGCCGGACTGACAAAATTTACTGATACAATTATAGATGAAAAAAATTTAGATAGTGATGGTGAAAACTACTACTATAATAATAAATCACTTAAATTTGGGAGTGATGTAAAAGTTGGGGATTTAATCTTATTTGGAAAATGGCATGTTGGAGTGCTGGTGGAAGATAAAAGTAATCCAGACAGCGAATATAACGGAGGACCTGATGGTTTATTCAACAAATATGATTTGATGATACACACATTATTTAATACTCCAACTAAAGAAAATATAGGTGAATTTGGGGGGGGTTCAATACTAAGGTGGAAAAATGAAAAATAAATTTGCGAAATTAATAACTGTTATTGGGCTAGGAATCCCATTAATTTTTAATAGTGGGAATTATAATCTTTCAGCTCAAGAAACAATTAAACCTGAACAAAATAAGACAATTGAAGAAATTTTAGGTGTTCCAGAATCAGTTAAAAGATTTAAAGATGCATTATGCGATTCTCCATTAAATGATAAACCCGTACTTGTAAGATTGTCTAGAGATATTGATACTTATGTGGTTACTTCAAAAAATGGTTATCATCTTAATGTTTTAGCTAATAAATTGGGGGTTAAACCAATTAAAATTGATAGGGATTATCTAGATTATGATTTAGGATTTTATTCTGCAGATAGTTCTAAACTAAAAAATATTTCAAGAGAAATGGACAAAAACCAAGATAAAGTAATAAGTATAAGTGAATTGGTCGGATTTTAATTTAGTTAAATCTTAATGCAAGAGCATCATTGTTTTTTATTTTATCTATAATTTCATCTTGGCTATATAATTTTTTAAAAATTTCTGGATTTGTAGCAGGGTCAGAACCAGCAAATATTTTGTAGTATATTTTTCCGTCTATATCATTAGGAGGGATTCTAATAATTTCTTTTATGGCTACAGTATGTCCGTATCCTGTTTTTGGGTCAGGGTGCAATGTAAAAATATCTCCTGGTTTTAAATCATTTATTTCGCTCACAGGTGTTAAACTACTTTTTAATGAACCGGTATTTGAATAAGTTTGGACATTGGTTATCCAACTATCAAATCCTTCTCCAATATCTCCTTCAAATTGTTTCGAGATTACTTTCTTTCCGTCCCAAATTGTATAAGTTCCATCAGATTTATATTGCAATGTTTCACCATTTGAAATTTTAAAATCAATACTATTCGCATTTCCTTTTTGCAGTTCCCTTAATTTCCACATAGAATACAATTCTACTTGAGTATCGGCACAAGTTTGATATTTAGAATCTACAACTAAATTTAAAATGTCTACATTTTCCCTTCTTATTTTTGGGGTGGATAATCTTTGCCCACTAACAGTATAACCAAGGTCAAATCTGTAAACTTCACCATAATAATATTCAGAATTAGTATTTTTTATTACAGGGAATCCTTCAATAAACTCGCTATAACTTACTTTAGAATCACCATCTTCTGAGCTAATTACTTGCCCCCAAATTCCAGATTTTAATTTTCCAAATTTTTTTTCTTGATCCAAACCATTAATCCCCGAATCTAATTTTGTTATTTCTTCCTCAAGATTTTCTAGTTTTTTATAATCAGGATTATCCTTGATTAAACTTTTTTTTGATTGCCTAAGTTTTTCTATTTCTTTTTGATTTGCATCAAGTTTATCTTCAATTTTTTTTATTTGTTCTGGTGTTCCTGCCCGTTCTGCTCTGCTATATTGTCCAATAAGATAACGATCTTCCTCGTCATTATTCATAATCTGTTCATTTATCGTATTTATTTTTTTTGAAGTTTGACTTATTTTTGGATCTTCTAATAAAGTATATACTTCTTTATCCTTTTTTTTTCTCAAGTCTTCTAACTTGTTTATTTCTTTTTTAATCTCAGAATCTTCTTGCTTAGAAAGAGGAGCTTGATATTGTGAATCAACATCTAAATCATATGTTTTTGAAATTCCATTCGAATCTTGATAATTAATTCGAATATCTGATGATAAAGGGGAGTCAGACCATTTGTCTAATTTAGAATATACATCTTTTCCCTCAGATTCTAAAATCCAATTCCCGTTAAGTATTTTTGATTTTCCAGAAGATTTTATATCTAAGGCGAGAGGGCTGTTGTCGGGGGAAACTTTTGCAACTTCTAAATTTCCTCCTTCTAAGTAAAATTCTAATCTAGCATCTCTTTTAATAAAATTACCTTGGTACTTATTTTTAATGTACTCCGGAAAAATTTTATTATTTTCTTTTAATTCCGAACTAAAACCAACTCCTCCAACCCAAATTTTATTTTTTCCATAAACAAAATAATTTTCTTCTGAATGTGTTGAAGAATCAAAATTTTCATCGTAATATAAATTTAAATTTTTATAGGTTCGATGTTCTATTTGTTCAATAATTGCATCTGTATTTTCCCACACTTTAATTATTTTCCCGTTAGAAACAGTCACTTTTCCTAAATTTCCATCTAGTCCAGTTATTTCATCATCTCCTATCCTAAAATTTTTCCCTTCATAATTAACCTCTCCTTTCAAAAGCGACATGTTCATTGCTGAATTTTCTTCTAATTGTACATTTGGAGAGATTTCCTTCTCATTGTCAAAAAAAACCCTTGAATTATTTGGTGCATAAAATTCTCCTGCCCCAAAATTATAATTTCCTCCGGTTGTTGTGAAATCTGCTCTTATTATTTCTCCGTTTTTATCTATCTTGATTGTCGACGGAGGTTCACCAGATTTCGACTGGATATTTTCAAAACAATTATTTTTAATGCATATTTTTGCATCTTTTTCTTTAAAAACAAAATTGCTAAATTCTTTTTCTATAATAAGTTCACCGCCTTTTGCAGTTATGTCGTTTTCTTCTAAATTTTTTCCGACGAGTTTTCCAATATCACTCTCTTCCATTCCAATGTCAAAAGTTTCGGCACCATGAACTATTCCAATTAACAAAAAGAACACGATTGGGAGGATTAGTATTTTTTTCATTTTTCAACGATAAAAACCCACTTCAATTTATCATATGAATCATCATTTTTGTTTGTAATAAAATACCAGATTATATCATTATTAAAAGTTGACACATCATTTACAGGGATTGAATCAATATTAACTTCATATTTATTCGCTATTTCATCCATACAAGTTAAACAAATAAAACCCGGTTTTTGTGAATAGGAATCAACAAGCTCAATAGATGTTTGGTAAAGATTATATAAGTCACTTTTAATATTTACTTCAATATTTTCTAAAATGGTAGTATCATTTTCTTTATTTATTGTTATAGAATCCAACATTTTTATGTTTATATTTGCTTCATTTATATTAACTAAAGTAGTATATCCTTTAATTTCAATATACAATCCTTGACTTTTATAAAATTCCAAATCCATGCAAGATTCTAAATTTTTGGATATATAATTTTCTAATTCACTTTCAATATCTTTAATTGCAGGAACAAGATTTTTATTTTCTAAATAATAGTAAGGAATGTCGTCTGTAAAATAGATTATGGAAGAATTAAATGGAACATTATAATACCCCCCGTGTGCTGCAATGAAATAGGTTCCTTCAGTTGCAGTTTCTTCTAAACATTCTTGAACTTTTTGATAGACATTTTCAAAATCTTCTGGGATTTTATTTTTCTGATTATTGTCTTTAAGAATAAAAAATATCGCAACAAGTACTGTGATAAATATTGCGATTATTATAAATATTGTTACTTGCGAGCGTTTGCACGAGGCAAAATGTTTTAGATAATTATTTTCATTACGAGTGCAGGCGGGAGCAGAGCGTTTTGACGTCGGACAAATTTTATTCATCACCTTAGATGTCAAGGCGGGAGTTCCTCTTTTACTTGTGCCTCTTAGGTATAACATAAACTATCAAGCAAAAGAGGTTATTTAAAAATTTCTAAGGTCTATTCCAATTCTTGGTGAACGCAATAATTATATAACCCCTATTCCAACTTTCATAATGAAAAAGGATTTATGGTTTGTTTATATTCTTGAATGTGGCGATGGGTCGTTTTATACTGGAATAACTAACGATGTGGACAAAAGAATGAAGGCTCATGCAGAAGGAAAGGGGAGCAAATATGTGTATAAAAAGGGTTTTAAGAAACTTCTTTTCGCGAAGCCGTGCGGGAACAAATCCGACGCGTGCAAATGCGAATATGAAATTAAAAATCTTCCCAGAAATCAGAAGTTGGACTGGTTCAGGATTGATTAGTTTTAAAAACAAAAATATTTATAAATAGATTTTTCTTGTAGAATTTAAAATGGTTGGAAAAAAACTTTTTATCGGGGTGTTTGCACTGCTTTTCGCGATGCAATTTGTTGTCGCGATTGATACAGAAATAACTGTGAAAACAATGCCATTCGGCGAGGTTCAATTAACGACTTTTGTTCCAGATAATAGTGCTTTCACAAAAATTCAAGGGCTTATAGGAAATGCAAATAATTATGGGGATATTAATCTTACACATACATCTGATGCTAAAGAATTCAGTATAATTGTTTATATTAAAAAGAATGGGGAGTCGGTAGTTTCAAAAAGATTTGATGAAATATTTACTGCCGGAGAGCCAATTTATTTAGAAGTTTTTAAGACTGGATTTACACCAGTTTATGCCCCCACAACCGAGACTGTTGAAGATTCGAATTCTTCTGAAGAAGAGGTTGTTGTAAATGAAACTGAAGAAGTAGTGCTTGTTAATGAATCAGTAGATAGTGGAGCCGAGGAAGTTGAGGATAATTCTTCAATAGTTGGTGAAGAAGAAGGATATTCTACAACAGGTGCAGTAGTATCTAGTTTTGGAACTTTTATTAGGAATAAAAATGTATATTATTTTATTGGAGGAGTTTTAATAATTGTCTTGGTTTTTTTCGGGATGAAGAAAATTAAATCAACAGGAAATAATCAAGAAATTAAAATTAGAAAATTAAGTGATTTTAAAAAAGAATCAGAAGATGCTAAGGCAAGAATCGTCAGCGCCGAGGAAAAAATTAAAGAAGCTCAGAGTGAAATTGAGAGAGTTAGAAATAGCACGAAGATAGTGCAAGCGAGAAAAAAGCTCGCTGAAGACGAGGAAGAATTGAAAAAATTAGAAAAAGAAGATACAAGTCCTAAATATAAACCGGTTTTTGGTAAGCGAGATAAATCCTATAACCAATTTTAATTATAAGTGAATTACCCAATATATTTATATAACATAAAAATAATTTATTAATATGGGGTGGAAAATTATCTTTAGCTTTACGATTACTTTAATTGTGGTTTTGATGCTTGTCTTATATTGGTTTATACCTTTGAATACAATTGATTTTGGAACTGCTTCCGGAAATTCAAATTTTAGTCTGAATAATCTTGAAGGAAATAACATGCAGTTTTATTCGAGCATGAGATATTCTGACAAAAAAATTACTTATAAAATATATGACTGCCCTTTAAAAAAAGAACAGGATATGCAAGATGCATTTAGTATTATTTCTAACCAGACGATTTTAGAGTTTTACTCGACGTCATCGACGCCAGAAATAGATATAACTTGTGATAGTACGAATAAAATTGAAGGGGGATTGTTTATTGCTGGAGAAGGAGGACCTGTGAATATAACTAGCACGGAAAATTTTAATGTGATTAGCGGAGGGAAAATTTTGCTAATAAGAGATTCTGGGTGCAAGAATCCGAATGTCGCGATTCACGAACTTTTGCACGCGCTTGGTTTTGACCATTCGGCAAATGATAATAATATCATGTATAATGTAAGTAAATGTGATCAGACAATTGGCGACGATATTCTCGAAGCAATAAACGAACTTTATTCTGTTGAAAGTTATCCGGATTTAACTATAACAAATGTTTCGGCGATTTTTAAGGGAAAATATTTGAACACCAATTTTACAGTTAAAAATAATGGATTAAAAAGTTCGTCGGATTTTGATGTCGACATTTATGTCGACGACGAACTCGTGAAAAATATCGGTTTTGAAAATTTGGATGTTGGCTATGGAAGAACAACTATTTTAAGCAATCTTTTGGTAAATCAGTTTTCTTTTAGTGAAGTTAAATATATTATAAATTATGAAAATTTGGAATTAGATAAAAATGATAATACTGTTACTTTGAAGATTGAGGGAGTTTAAAAATAAAAAATAGAAAAAGATATTTTAGAACTAATCAAGTTCTAAATCGTCGATGTCATCGTCAAGATGCTCGTTTTCGAAACCTTCAGGATTTTCCTCAAAGTCTTCCATTTTAACCTCGTTTTTGTTAATTCTACAATATGAAATAGGTTTTTAAACATTTCTATAGTGCGTTTTGTCGAGGGGGAATGAAAATCTCCACTCAGTATTTCTATTTTGATTCAAAAGTAAGGGGGGTTATTTATTTCTTAAAAGATGATTTTTTCCTTTCTTGAAAATAATTACAGAATAAATAATACTTATTATTCCAAGAGATAAAAAACCTATTCTTAATAATAAACTATTAATATCTAACAAATTACTTAGGACTGATGGAAAAAATATCCCCAAGAGTGTGAAACAAATCCCCCCCATTAATATGTAAATCATATCGTATGTTTCTCCGTATTCTTTATAGGTTATCATGTTAATTAATTATAATGACGCCTCCTTTATAAATTCTATAGTAGGCAATTTTTCTTCCATAAAATAATCTCCATCAAATTGAGGGATTACTTCCTTTTTTCCTATTTTTATTCCTTTTATTTGGGATTTAAATATTATTATGGTGGATTCAAAAAATAAAAAAATCTCCCCCACCACAACTCCCAACTCGTGCTCGAAATCAAGGGCTATTAAAAATCTCGCAGAGTTGCTTGGACTCGAAAAAGGATTTTGATAAACTCTTGAAAATAAAAAAAATCTCCCCACCCAGAGTCGAACTGGGTTCTCTCGGGTTCTGTTGAGATTGAATGGCTTTTGGGGTTTCATTTAATTTCCACGACGGGAATATCCACCTTAGATGACTTTTCCCTTAAATTAGGGTCAAGCCGATTATCTACAGCCAAGCGCTCTACCGGTGAGCTATGGGGAGATTAAACTGAAACAGAAATCAAAACACCCGAACGAGTGTAAACTTCTGCACAAGTTTAATACTTTACTTAATTAATTAGGTGTTTTAAATGTTTTGGGTGGGATTATAAAAAATTAATTAACTAAAATAATTTTATCATCAAAGCCATATTGTTTTAAATGATATTTTTTATCGATATAATTCCAATCTGGAGACCAATAAGGGCAATGAGTTACTCCAGGGATTGATGTTCCTCTGTATTCTATAGCTTCTTTATTTCCACACCACCAACTTACCTTAGAAAATAATGATGAACAATCATAACAATTTTTTATTTCAAAAGGGGTTTCTTCAGATTTTGTTGTCATTCTTCATCCTTTTCTTTTGGCTCTGTTACAAAGAATGTTTTGTTAGATTCTGATTCATGCACCTTACCATTTCTTTCATAAATTGCTGTTGTCGAAGGAAGTGCGAATTTTCCTATTACTCCAACCTTAGAATAAATTATATACGACAAACTTCTAATTTCTCCAGCTTCTAATTTCTCAAAGTTCCATTCAATCTTTCTGTTTGCCTCGTCGACTCTTGTTGGTTGTTCGCTTCCAAATCTGTCATACAATTTAACTAACTGGGGAAGTCTGTCAATTATGTTCACTCTTTCTATGTATTTTTTAGCGTTCACAAAAATAGAAACTTTTAGTGTGAATTCTCCGCCTTTAGCTCTCACAAAACTAACTCTTTTTTTAAGAACAACGTCTGTTTTTGAATATTCTTTAGCTAAAAGAATTACCGCTATAATAAAGAAAACAAATAACAGAGGGAAAAACCAATTTGTTTTTATTGTTACTTTAAGAGATTCCCCTGGTTTTAGCTGTCTTGTCCATGTGTAAGAAATTTTAGCTCCAGTTCTCTCGACGATTTCTGGTTCTGGATTGAGAGTTGTGAAAACTCGCGAAAGAATATTTTTATCAGCATTTATTTCCACTGAAGATACTGTGTTTCCGTCATTAGATTTTTCTATTATTTGAGTGTTTATTATTAGACCATAATCTTCACGCGAGGTTGTTATTGAACTTTCTTCTGGGAATTCTATAACCCCTTCTATCTTCGCTGTTTTACCTTTCACACTAATTTCTGTGTTTAATGTATAAAATCCAGCAAGCAATTTATTGAATTCTTCTTTTTCTAATTCAATTTCAAATTCCTTTCTTTCTTTTGCCTCAAGATCAAAGCTTTTTTCCAAATTAAAAAATTCAGAACTGAATTTCGCATCAAGGTTGTCAAAGTCATAATTGACTCTGTTTTCTACATTAATCTTAATTGTATTATCTTTTGTGTCAAGTTTGCTTGTTCCAATTTTTAATGCGTCTTCTAATCTAACAATTTTGAAAGTCAAACTTCTTTTAATTTCAGCTCCGTCGGTGGATTTTATATAATAATCAAAAGTGTAAGAGCCTAGATAGTCAAATTCCCCTATTGGAGATATTTTTAATTCTATGTTTTTGGTTTCTCCTTCGTTGAAGTGAGTCGTTCCTCGAGGAAACATTGAAAACCCAAGAAAATTATAAAATTCTAAATTTGTTTCTCCCCCCAAATTCTTAATTGTCAAATCAAAAACAACATACTCGTTCACCCCGGAAATCATTATTCTTGTGCCACCTTGTTCTTCTATCTTTAAATTCAATGCCAAAATCGTCGGCAAAATTAACAATGCAAGTATTGGTATCATCAAAATCTTTTTCATTAAAAAAAGAAATTAATTTATATATATAAGTATTTCGGTTGTTGGATTTTACGAATTTTTAATTATCATAAACTCTTTAGTAGTATCACATCATTAATAAATCATTATTATAATTTTATTGCATGTCAACACTTTGGGGAAAATGTTTGAGTTGTGAGGATAAATATTGTTGTGGGGATATTGCAAAGCCTCTTTTTTTAACGACGGAAGAGAGAGAGAGAGAGAGAGCTTCTAAAACCAAATACTCAACATTATTGTGTTTATTTCAATCAAAAAGAATTATGCGAGATTCATTCTGATAGACCAGTTGATTGCAGAATTTTTCCGTTTGATGTTCTCAAAATTGGTGGTAAATTCTACTGGACAGTTTGGAAATTAAAATGCTCTATTTTAGAAAATGAAGAAACTTTTGAACCATTTTTGCAAGAACACGAGAGAGAAATAATCCCAAAATTTGTAGAGCATATTAATGATTATTCGCAATTTAGATTAGAAGAACTTTTAAGTAAGTATCAATTTAAAGTTTTACGAGAAGTGAAAATTGAATCATCTGATAAATTCAAGAATTATTTTTTGCCTTCTAAATCAAGATAAGCTTTTGCCTGACCCAAGAACTCGTCACAATCGCTCACAAGTTTGTTTTCCATGGCTTCTACATTCGAGGAAATAATCCATTTTTCATAAATCCCTCTCAAAAATTTTTTAAAAGCATCTTTTTCCCATTTTCCTTCATAATCTTTTATCAAGTTTCCTTTAATCGAAACTTCCACGCTTCCAGTATTGGTCTTTATTTTTGCTCCGCCCTTCATCATCTCAACATTTTTCAGTCCTATTATTTTGAAGACGACTTTAACTTCATATTTGAAATAATCTGTAACTTTTTTTTCTCCTTTCCATTCCACGTCGATATTTTTCGCGTCCCCAGATAATTTTTCCGCGTATTTTCCTTCTGAAATTGAAAGCCCGGCTTCTTCTTTCAACCATTCATGGCAAAATTTGTAAAACTCTGAGAAAGAAAAAATTCCGTCATACTTCATTTTGCTTGAAAATATATTACTTGATTCACCCATCTTGGTTTTTCACCTTTTATTATGAAAGAAAGTTTATTTAAATATTCTTCGGAAGTGTCACAAAGAACTCTGGCAGGTTTCGCAGATTATTTTTCCGTCGACTCTTGAAAGAACTTCGTGGTTCCCGCACTCTTCGCAAATTCCGTCGTGTTCGAAATCCAGATGCTCTGCTTTTTTTAATCTCTTGAGTTTTTTAGCTTCCTCTCTTATTTCTGCCAGTTCTTCTAATTCAGGATATATTTCTGGTTTGAAATTAAGTATGTCCTTAATTGTAATTATTCCGACAAGTTCTTTTCCGTGAATTACTGGCAATCTTTCAAATTTCAGTGTTTTCATTTTTATAATCGCTTCGTCAATCGTCGAGGTTGGCTTAATTGTCGCGAGTTTTCTGGGGGAAATGTCAATCGCTCTTATGTCCTTCAATTCTTTTTCTGATTTTTTTATCAAAGCCCATAAAATATCGCTCTGGTCTAAAAAACCGACGAGTCTTTTTTGGTCCACTAAAAGCAAGCTATTCACTCGTTTTTTCACCATATTTTTTGCACATTCCAGCAAGTTTGTCTCTGGTTTTATCGTAATCGCATCACGAGTCATGATGTCAGACACTAGTATTTTTCTCATGATTTATTCAAGGGGGTTTTACTTATAAATTTGTCTGTTTGTCAGGGTATTCTCTCTATTACCAGAGCGTGTCTAAAAAATAATTCTAAAAAGTAGGTTCACCTCAAATAGTCAACT
>CAYHMF010000015.1:0-14936 GCA_964357655.1 Candidatus Woesearchaeota archaeon
TTCAAGTTTTCCAAGAGAACTATTTTTTGAGACTTCTTGAAGCGAAACAGATAATTTTTTGGGAGCAGTTCTAGAATCTAGTCGAGCGACATATCTCAATACTCCTCCATTTTCTTTTGCCTTTTTTGTTTTTATACTAAAATCCTCGTCGAGTTCTTTTGTGGAATTTATGAATAGTTCAATATTTTCCCGAGCAAAATATTTTCTTGGGATGAATGGTGAAACATTTACATTTTTCATATCTACATCATGCCCAGAAGTTCTCGCTAAAATAACTAATTTTCTTGCAACATCCAAACCATTTAAATCATCTCGTGGGTGGGGTTCAGTGTATCCTTTTTCTTTTGCATCCCTAATGGCTTCTGAAATTTTTTTTCCTTTTTCAAGTTCTGAAATTATATAACCAATAGTTCCAGAAAAACAACCTTCAATTAATATAGGAGAATCATTAACATCTCTTAAATCCTGCAAAAAATTAACTGCTTCTGCTCCCGCCATCACAGAACATCTATATCCATACTTGCATGGTTCTTTTGTTAGTTCTTTGAAAGTTTTATAATTTGAAAGAGTAAGTGGATTTTTATTGGCTGTTACAATCCCGAATCTTGTTTCTCTGATTATCTTTAAATGAAAATCAATTATACTTTTTGAGGCAGTAACGTCGATAAATATTAAATTATCTTTTTGTTTTATTTTTACTTCATTAAGCAAGTTTTCTAAAGATTTATAATTTTTTGAATCTCGCACCCCAGGTGAGAAATTTAAACAATCTATTTCGGGCAATCCTTCTGGGGAATACAGATAATTTGAACTAGACGCAATTCCAACAATCCTTGTCGGATTAATGTGCTTACTTTTGTCCATATCCCCATTTTTTATAATCTGTGAAACTAAAGTTCTTCCTACTTTCCCAGTCGCACCAATAATAAAAACATCTTGATACATTTTTGTATGAAATTTTATCGATTAGTTAAGTTTATAAATTTAATTTTTCTTAATAATTCATGGAAACGCTATGGATTATAATTGCAATCGTTGTGCTTGTAGCATTTATTTTCTTTTTCTACTTTAACAGATTCGCTGTATTGGGAAACAGAATCGATAATTCTCTCTCGCAAATTGATGTTCAACTAAAAAGACGTGCGGATTTAATTCCTAATTTATTGGAGACAGTTAAGGGATTTGCCAAACACGAAAAAGAGGCAATCAAAGCTGTTACCAACGCGCGAAAGGCATTATTGGGCGCGAAAGACATTGAGAAAAAAGTCAAGGCAGACAATCAACTTGAAAATGCTTTGAAAACAATTTTCGCAATCGCAGAAGGCTACCCAGACTTAAAAGCAAACACAAACTTCTTAGAACTTCAAAGAGAACTTGCAGCAACAGAGGACAAAGTAGCTTACTCGCGACAATTTTACAACGACAGCATATTGTCATACAATAATTTGTGCACAACTTTACCAGGAAAATTCTTTGCTAGTCTATACGGAAAAAAAGAAAGAGAATATATACAAATAGCGGAAGCAGAAAAGAAAGTTGTCAAGGTTGATTTTTGAAAATGGGTTGGAAAAATTATGTTAAACAATTAGATTATGTTGAAAAATGTGTTATATTAACCCTTGTTGTTTTAATAATTGCGATTATTACTGCTATTTTTAAGTGGGGAGTATTAAAAGAACTTGTTTGGTATGCTGTAGTTATTTCCTTTATCTCTTGTTTCGTTTCTATAATCATTTATCAATTTAAAGACAAAAGAGTATTATGGGGGATTATTAATTTAATTGTTCTTATAATATATATTAGTAATTATAGAATTGATGAAGAAATTACTACAAGTTCATTTATTGGGTTGTTTATTTCTTCTATGTTATATTATCATTATTTTATAGGGAAAAAATATAATCTAAAGATAAAACCCAAATCTTAAAAACTCTTCTTCCCTGTATTTTTCATGGCAGACAAATATCAAAGAATAGACTTCAGAGACCAGATATCAAAAAACAAATTGAAATCATTTTTTCTAATGATAATGGTTCTTGTAGTTCTTATTTTATTCGGATATGTAATCTCTTTTGCATTTGAGCCAGGATTCATTTTCGTCATTATGATTATCTCGATCATTTTTTCTTTGAGTTATCTTCTTCTTACTTATTACAAGTCAGATAAAATTGCAATTGCGAGTGTTAGGGCACAAAAAGCCCCTCGTGAAAAATACCGGCAATATTACAACAGCGTAGAGGGATTGACAATCGCGAGTGGAATTCCAATGCCAGAATTGTACATAATGGAATCTGCTCAAATAAATGCGTTTGCTTCAGGACGAGATCCACAACACGCTGTTATCTGCGTCACGACAGGAGCCCTCGAGAAACTCGACAAGAACGAACTTGAAGCAGTGCTTGCTCACGAACTCGGGCACATCGCAAACTATGACATAAGATACATAACTCTCGTCGCTGTAATGGTTGGAATGGTATCAATAATCTCAGAAATATTCTTAAGAAGTTTATGGCTTGGAGGAGACAAAGAAAATAAAAACGCAATTTTTATCATTATCGGAATAGTTATGGCGATTCTCGCGCCAATCGTCGTGCAACTTGTTCAATTGTCAATCTCACGAAAAAGAGAATTCGTCGCCGACGCTTCTGCAGTAAAATTCACGCGATACCCCGACGGATTAATAAGAGCACTGAAAAAAATCCAAAAAGACACGACCCCTCAAGAAAGAAAAGTCAGCAAGGCAATTGCTCCATTATTTTTTGCAAACCCTCTAAAAGGTTTAACGAGCACTCACCCGCCAATAGAAAAAAGAATAGAAGTTTTGGAGAGAATGTGAAAATAAAAATGCACAAAAATAATTTATTAACAAGAGACGAATACAATCACTGCAGAAGCAGATTGAATGGATATATTCTTCAAAACACCATTAACATTCACGAAGGGGAAGATTGTAAAAAATGCCCTGTGTATTATAGATGCGATGTAGTATATAATATGGCATCTTTAAGATTCGGAGATCTTTATTTCCCAAAAACAAAAAAAAGTGAACTCTTGAGAAGATGCGACGCACACGCAACTGACTTAGATGAAATAGATAATTTGGAAAGAGAAAATTTTGAACTTTACAAAATTTACGAAAAAGATTAATACCAAATTTTATAAACCCTTCTTGCATTTTTAATTTATGGGATTCATAAGAGGTGGTTTGGTAGTAATTTTAAGTTCGTTATTGTTGGCTTCATTTTTAATTGGAAATATCTTATGGACAGTTAATATGTCTTTAGATTATGATAATGTAAAATCAGAAATTTCTTCTGTAATTCAAAAATCTGTAGCCAAAGATTTAAATTTGACAAATGGATTTAACAGAAATATTGAGGACATGCGAGAGTATTGCCTCCAGAATAATAATTCGGATTTTGTTTTCAAGGAAAAGGACATAACTTTTGTAATAACTTGTGACTCAATTTCTAAAGGAAATGATGCAATAATAGAAGAAGGAATTGGTAATCTCGTCGAGGAATCTTACTACAAAAATTATGAATGTGGTTTTATCAATTGTTTTGAAGAAATGACTTATCCGTTTTTCCTCATTTCTCAACAAACTAAAGACAAAGCAGGAAAATATTTCTATCTTTTTACGACTATTTCAATTATCTTAATCGCATTAATTTTTGTATTGGCAGAAAAAAGAAGTAACACATTCATCATCGCGGGAAGTTTGCTAATCCTATCTGCACTCCCGTTCATGAAAGCAAACTGGTTTTTCTCTAATTCGGAAAAAATCTTCCTTCAATTTTTGACAATTTTTTTATCTGAATCATTTAAAGTATTTGTGATTGGAATGGTTATAGGAATTATTTTGCTTATAATTGGAATCATATTAAAATTCTTTAACATAGGATTCAAAATAAACGAACTCATTTCTAAATTTAAAAAGTCCGAAACTGAAAAAACTGCTTCTCCTCCGGTTGTCCAAAAAGATATTTCTTCTTCAGAAAGTTCAGAATCAACCCCCAAAAAAACCAAAGCCCAAAAGGAATAGTTTTTATAAGCAAATTTTCATTCTAATTTATGGTTAAGAGAACTTCGCAAAATTCAAAAAATCGAAAAATTCTCATACAGAGCACTTTGAAAATTCCTTCGAAAAAGCAAGGAATCGGAATTATTCAAACTTCTCTAAAGAAAAAATGTGTTTTAATGTTTTCCGGGGGATTAGATAGTCGTCTTGCCCTCAAAATTATGCAAGAACAAAAATTTGAAATAACTGCATTATTTTTCAAGCTCCCTTTTGGAACAGGATGCTGTAATGAAGGATGTTGTTTTAATTTTTCACAACTACAAGGAATTCAATTAAAAATATTTGATTGCACAAAAGGTAAACTTCTTCAGGAATATTTAGAAGTAATTAAAAAAGCAGAACATGGGAGAGGGGCAGGGATAAATCCTTGCATTGATTGCAGAATTTTTATGTTTAAAAAAGCAAAAGAATTTGCAGACAAAAATAAAATTGATTTAGTTGTTTCTGGGGAAGTTTTGGGTGAACGACCAATGTCACAAATGAAAAAATCAATGAAAATTATAGAAGAAAAATCACGTCTTTCTGGAAGACTTTTAAGACCACTATCTGCGAAATTATTGCCAGAAACCGACGCTGAAAAAAATGGCTTGATTGACAGAATAAAACTTTTAGATGTCCAAGGAAGAAGAAGAGACAAACAAATAGACTTGGCGAAGAAATTCAAAATATCTTATCCGACTCCTGCTGGAGGTTGTTACCTTTGCGAAAAAGAAGTTGAAAAAAAATTAAAATATCTTTTGGAAAGAGGATTGAATGACAAAGAAATTCATTTGGTAAATATCGGAAGACATTTTCTAATAAACAATTGTTGGGTGGTTTTAAGTAGAAATGAAAAAGAGGGAAAACTCATCGAATCTATTGGCACCCAAGGGTGTGCCCCGAAAGATTTTCGGAGAAAATCTTTACTAGGGGCAAAAAAAGAAGGGGGGTTAATTATTCCAGATTATATAGGGCCCACTGCAATAATTTTGGATAAATATGAAAAAAAGACGACGGAAAAAATTAAAGAATTAATTAAAGCTTATTCAAAACAAGGAAGTTTGGAAGAAAGAAAGAAATTTGATGAATTGAGATTGTGAGGTAAGGAAAACTTTTTATATCCTCATGTGAGGTTAATTTGATGGTAAAAGCAATGTACGCGTTTTCAGGAGACCCTATAACTTACGGGCATATTGATATAATTAAAAGAGTTTCAAAATCCTTTGATGAAGTAATAGTTGGAATAGGGGCAAATCCAGATAAAAAATATATGTTTGACTTAGAAGAAAGAACAAAAATGGCTAATAAGTCACTAGTTAATATCCCCAATGTTAAAGTGATTTCTTTTCAAGGGTTGCTTGTTGATTATGCTTATGAGAATGATATTCCTGTAGTTGTGAAAGCAGTAAGAAATTCATCGGATGTTGAATATGAGAGTATTCTTCAAGAGGTTGGGAAGAGTCAAAAACTAGGTATAGACACCCATATTTTATTTGCAAGACCAGAGCTTGCTCATATTAGTTCTAGTGTTGTTAAGGCTATCCAGAAAGAACATGGATTAATACATGAATATGTCCCTTTATATGTAAAACAATGTTTGGAAGCAAAGATGTCTGAACAATATATTGTAGGAGTCACAGGAGAGATGGGGGTCGGGAAATCCTATATATCTAAAAGATTCAAAGAAATTGGTAATGAAAAAGAAATTTCTGTGCATAATATTGAGTTAGATCATATTCCCCATCAAATATACAATGAACTAAAAGAACCACAATATGTAAAGTTGAGAAGAGAACTCATTGAAATATTTGGAGAATCTGTAAAATTGAAAGATGGAACAATTAATAGAAAAGCACTTGGTGAAATAGTGTTTAATGATTTTGAAAAATTAAACAAATTGAATGAAATGATTTATACCCCTCTTATGGTTAGACTAAGAAAAGAATTATACGGAAAAAAAGGACTAATTCTAATAAATGCCGCCCTTATTGCAGAATCTAATATGTCTTATTTGTCTAATAATAATGTTATTCTTGTAACTGCTGATAAATCAATTCAAGAAAAAAGATTGAAAGGAAAAGGGCTTAATGAAGAACAAATTAAACGAAGACTTGCTAGCCAATATGCCTCTAAAGAAAAGAAAAAAAATTTAGAACAAAAGATTAATGAAGACAAGCAAGGAAATCTTTGGGAGATAGATAACTCTAGTGATTCAGACTCCAGTGAGATTATAAATGTTTTTGAAAATCTTGTTAAAGAGTTAAATGTAAAATGAGAAAAAGATATGTTAAATTGTTAAGAAGGCTTAATGCTGAGATAGATCTCCAAAAATCATTTGATTTGACAAATTTGATAATTTATTCTGGTCCTAATAGAGCATACCATAATCTGAATCATATTAAAGAGTGTCTTGATGAATTTGAAACATCCAAACATCTTGCAGAAAAACCAGATGAACTCGAAATGGCAATATGGTATCATGATATTATTTATGATACTGAAAAAAAAGATAATGAGGAAGAAAGTGCTAAATTTGCTTATGATATATGCAAATCAATTAAATTATCTAAAATTTTTGCACAAAGAGTACATGATTTAATTTTGTTTACAAAACATAACAAATTACCAGATATTATTGATGGGAAATTGATTATAGATATAGATTTATCTATACTTGGAAAACCTTCTGAGAGATTTAATGAATATGAAAAAAGTATAAGAAAAGAATATTCTTGGGTTTCTGAACAATATTTTAGGGACGGAAGATCCAGTATTTTGCAGGGTTTTTTAGATAGACCTAGTATTTATTTAACTGAATTTTTTCAAAAGAAATATGAATCTAGTGCAAGAAAAAATCTGGCTAATTCTATTAAAAATTTAAAAAGAATAAATTAAGTATATTATCATGTGTAAACAATGCGAATTAAAACCAGTGTATGAATTTACAAATAAGCGAAAGTTATGTAAAAATTGTTTTGTTAGATATTTTCAAAAAAAAGTTCTTTATACAATTAGAAAATTTAAAATGATTCAAAAAGGAGATACCATTTATTGTGAAAATTCACTTGTAAAAAGGGTATTAGGTTTTTTTGAAGAAAGAGGAATTATCAGTTTTACTGCGGATAAAAAGAAAGCGAATAAAATAGCTGTTAGTGATAACCTTGATAAAGAATCAAACAAAATAATTCATGAAGTTATTAAAGGAAACTTAAAGAATTTAAAAAGTGAACCCACGAGTAAAAAAACAATCAAACCCTTATATTTATTCTTAGATGATGAAATTAAACTTTATGCTAAGTTAAATGGAATTAATTGCGAGGGAAAAAAGGTAAAACAAGACCGAATTACAAAATTTGTAAACAACCTCGAAATAAAACACCCTGAAATAAAAAGAGCAATTGTTAATAGTTATTTGGAGTTGTATTAAAATTAAAATATTTATAAACATTCTATTCCAATCATTAATATGACACAACAAATAATAATCAAGGAAAACACTTTTGAAAAAGCAAGAAAGAAAATCATAGAAAATAAAGGCAAGGAGATAATTTTTTCTAGTGATGACGACGAACTAAACAGAAAAATCCTTGAAAAAGAGCCAATAAATATTCTTCTGTTGAATCAAGCAAACAGAAAGGATTTTTCAAAACAGAGAAATTCTGGACTTAACCAAGTTCTCGCAAAGACAGCAAAAAAAAATAATATTTTAATTGGAATAAATTACGAAGAAATTATAAATTCTAAGAAAAAAAACAAATCAGAAATTATCGCGAGAATAAAACAAAATATTAAGTTGTGCAATAAAAACAAAGTCAAAATGAAATTTATTGGAATTGATAGGGATATTTATGATTTAAAATCGCTCGGATTAGTTCTTGGAATGCCAACTTGGATGACTAAAAATTTGTGAAATCCCTCCAATTTCTAATTGATAATTTTATTAAAATAAAATTTTAATCGTCGTCAAATTCTGGGGTTTCTGCAATATCGAATCCTATCATTATTTTTGAATCAAATTTATAATAGTTTACCGAGACCTTTCCATCTAAATAATCTAAAATATCTGTTAAAAAACATACATGCCCTTGTCCGTGATATTTATCAGAATTTCTTAACTTTTCTCCAAGCCCAGTTTCTTTCCAGAACTCTGCTCCATCAGGTAATTTTTTATTTTTATTTTTTAATGTTGAATATTCTCTTAACATTTTTGTTGGAATGATTAAGTAAAGCCAAGCCACATCTGATTTTGCATTATCTATTGGAACAAAATCAGCATCTTTTATTTCAATTTGGTCAAAATATTTGTCTAGTAATTCATTCATAACCATATAGATTATCTTTTAGTTAAGTATAAAAATCTTTCATTGATTTCTTAAGAATGATTAGGCACAAACATTTTTAATCCATATTCACTAAATTATTCATATTAAAATGAACGAGAAGAAAATAATAGAATCGTTGAGCCCGCACGAAATACGGATTTTGCCAAATGTAAATGAAAGAAATATTGGCAATATTTGTAAAAAATCTGGGTTAGACCAAGTTTCAGTATTAAGAGCTCTCGAATATCTACAGAATAAAAAAATAGTAAACCTTTCAACTAAAACTAAAAAAATAGTTGAGATTGGAGTTAACGGGGCACTTTATAGAAAAAAGGGGCTTCCAGAAAGACGATTGCTACATCTGCTTAGCGAAAAAAGAATTTTGAAGTTGGAAGACGCGAAAAAAGAAAGCAAGTTATCCGACGACGAACTTAAAGCTTCAATTGGAGCATTGAAAAAAAAATCTTTAATTGACATAAAAAACGGAAACATTGTTTTCAGCGCAAACAGAGAAGAAGTGTCTAAAAAAAGTTTAGAAGAATCATTTCTTGAATTATTGCCTCTCGACTACGACTCACTCGCTCCAGAACAAATTTATGCACTAAAATCATTACAAAGCAGAAAAAACATCATCCAAATTACAGAGAAAAAAACAATCGAAATAGAAGTTACTGAATTTGGCAAAAAAATAGCTTCTTCAAAAATTGGCTCTGGGGAAATGATTGAACAAATAACTCCTGCACTTTTAAAAAAAGAATCGCTATGGGTTGGAAAAAGATTCAGAAGATATGATATAGAATCTGGGGTTCCTGCAATAAACGGAGGAAAAAGACACTTTGTAAATCAAACAAGTGATTACGGAAGAAAAATTTGGACAGAAATGGGATTTGTAGAAATGACTGGAGAAATAATTCAAAGCAGTTTCTGGAACTTCGACGCATTATTCACTGCGCAAGACCATCCAGTACGAGAACTTCAAGATACATTTTACATTGATAAAAAAATAAATTTGCCTGACAAAAAAATAGTAGATGCAGTAAAAAAAGCGCACGAATCTGGAGTTGGGGGAAGCAAAGGATGGCAATATAAATGGGATGAAGAAGACGCCAAAAAAGCTGTTTTGAGAACGCATACAACTTGTCTTTCTGCCCAAACATTGTCAAAATTAAAAGAAGAAAATTTGCCGGCTAAATTTTTTGCATTGGGTAAAAATTTCAGAAATGAAACTGTGGACTGGAGTCATGGATTTGAATTCAATCAAACAGAAGGAATTGTAATTGACCCCGACGCTAATTTTAGGCATTTGCTTGGTTACCTTAAACAATTTTTCAAAAAAATGGGTTTCGAAAAAATAAGATTTTCCCCGGCGTATTTTCCTTACACAGAACCTTCGGTGGAAATTCATGTATGGCATCCAGAGAAAAAAGTTTGGTTAGAACTTGGAGGAGCTGGCATTCTCCGCCCAGAAGTAACTATCCCTCTTTTAGGAAAACACATTCCTGTTTTGGCGTGGGGACCAGGATTTGATAGGGCACTTATGGATTATTACGAAATCAAAGATTTAAGAGAACTTTACAAAAATGATTTAACTAAATTGAGAAAGATGAAATTTATGGTAAAATGAGATGGAACAAACTAAATTAGCAAAAGAATATTATCATGAGCTTACAAGAATTAATAAATCTTTAACTAGCATAAAAATATGGTATGCAGGAGAATCAAAAGAATTAAAAAAAATAATGGGAATTGGAATGTATAATACTATTTTTATATCTCTCAATAATAACGTTACATTTTATTACGATAGTGAAGAAGCTGAAAAATTTCATAACGCACTAAAAAAAACAATAACTGATGAATTTTTTAATGAATTATGTGACAGATTTTTTATATTAATTAGTGAAATCCAAAAAATAAAAAATAAAAAAGAGATGTTTGAAGCATTATCTAAATATTTTTCAATCCTATCAATCTTTGATGAAATATCAAAATACCCTGAAATCGCTTCCGATTATGTTATTAGAAGATTATTTAGGGTAAGAAAGAACACCGAATCACAATTTTACAATTTTATAAAAAGTTTAGAATCATCGAATGAACCCGAAAACTATATTTATTACAAAAATAAAACTTACACAATAACTGAATAAAATGGCGAATATAAAATTTTCAAGAAAAATATTTGAAAAAGAAATAGGAAAGTTAGATGAAAAAATGCAAGATAGAATTTCCATGTTTGGAACTCCGTTAGAAAGTTTTAACGACAACGAAATAGAATTAGAAATTTTTCCAGACAGACCAGATTTGCTTTCGTATCAAGGATTTAAAAGATCTTTCTTGGGTTTCTTAGGTAAAAAAACCGGTCTTAAAATTTACAAAATAAATAAACCTGAAAAAGATTATGAAGTAACTATTGATTCATCTGTAAAAGATATCCGTCCTTATACTGCATGCGCTATTGTTAAAAAATTAGAATTCGATAATGAAAAAATAAAAGATATAATTGAAGTTCAGGAAAAACTCCATAATACTCTTGGAAGAAAAAGAAAAAAAGTTGCTGTTGGGATCTACCCTCTTGAAAAAATAAAATTGCCAATAACTTACAAGGCTCTTGAGCCAGACCAAATAAAATTTATCCCTCTGGAAATGAACAAAGAAATGTCTGGGTTACAAATTCTTCAAAGACATCCAGTAGGAAAAGATTATGCGCATTTGCTAGCAGGAAAAACAAAATTCCCGATATTCATCGACGCTAATAGAACTATATTGAGCATGCCTCCAATAATTAATTCGCATGAAACTGGAAAAATCAGTGAAAAAACAAAGGAGGTTTTCATAGAATGTTCTGGATATGATTTTGAAGTTTTGAAAAAATGTCTAAATATAATAGTTACTAGTTTGGCAGATATGGGGGGGGAAATTTTCCAAATGGAAATTAAAGGTGCTAAAAAAGCCATCACCCCAGATTTATCCACCGAAAAAATGAAAATTTCTTTGGAGAATACAAACAAACTTTTGGGGTTGAATTTAAACGAAAAACAATTGAAACAATTACTTGAAAAAATGGGGCACAATTACAATAAAGAAATTGTGGAAATTGCATCATGGAGAACAGATGTATTGCATGAAGTTGATTTGATCGAGGATGTTGCAATTGCATATGGTTATGAAAATTTTGTCCCAGAAATCCCAGAAATTTCAACCATAGGTCAGGAAGATTCGAAAGAAGTAATAAAAAGAAAAATTTCTGAAATTCTTTCAGGACTGGGGATGTTAGAAGTTTCAAATTATCACCTAACAAACAAAAAAGATCAGTTCGCAAAAATGGGGGTTGGTGAAAATACCCTGAAGAGCACGAGACAAGAAGAAGGTTTTATTGAAGTTGAAAAATCCAAAACAGATTACAATATTTTGCGAAAAGACTTATCACACTATTTATTAAAAAATCTATCGGAAAACATCGACGCAGAATATCCTCAAAAAATATTTGAAAGTGGAAGAGTTTTCACATTCAAGGAAAAAATAAAAGAAACAGAAAATCTTAGTTTTGCAATTACTCCTGGAAATTTTACAGAAATAAGACAAATTTTAGAATATTTATTCAAAATGCTTAATATTAAAATAGAAATAAAAGAACCAACGCAAAATATTTCTTCTCATTTTATAGACGGAAGAACCGCGGAAATAATCCTTGACAATAAAGTTATTGGTTATATTGGAGAAATCCATCCAAAAATTCTCAGAAACTGGAAGATAAAAATGCCTGTCGCACTTTGTGAAATAAACCTTGAAGAAATTTTTGGGGGGTTGGGTTAAAATGAGTTTAGATGATTATTTGAGTGATATAAAAAGATATCTGAAAGAAAGATATAAAGACAATCTATCTGCAATTCTTATTTTTGGTTCGGCAAATACCGGACATTTTGTAGAAAGAAAATCCGATATAGATTTAATAATTTTACTAAAAAATAAAAAAGAATTAAATCTTGAAAGAGAAAAAGAGATTTTATTCAAGGAAAGAAAATCATTAAAATGGTCTATTGTTCACTTTGATACAATTAAAGAATATGAAAAACACATATATAAAAAAGGAAGCTGGTCTTCATGGATAACTGTTATTAATGGCTCAAAGAAATTATATCGGACTAATGAATTTGAAAAATTTAGAAAAAGATTAATCTCGAAGCCAATCTCAAAAAAGAAATTAAAAAAATATATAAAAGATAAAGATAAATTTGAGTTAGATGGTTATTTTAAGAATATAAAAGAATTTGAGTCACTAAAAGGTTTATTTTCCCATCTAAGAAGAAAATTACAGATAATGAACTATTATGAAAATAAAACCATCCTTTTTGATTATGAAAAATGTCTTAAGAATATAAATCTGGATAAAAATAAGGAAATTATGTTAAACAAACTTTATGACAATTATGTTAAAAGAAAAACTCTTCCAAAAAAAGATATTGACGATTATTATGAAATATCTAGAGAACTCACTAAAAAAATAATTAATTATTAGATTTTTACCTCAATCCTTTATCTCTCGCAAATTTAGAAGCAGTTACTAACATTTCGTTTAAAGAGGAATATACAGAACTATCTTTAAATTTAATTTCAGATAGTGGTTTAGAAGATTTAATCACTTTTGCACACTTATCAAATTTATTTTCAATCTCGTCGTAATGTGTATAAAAAATTTCTCCAAAAGAACCTATTTTTCTCTCAGGTAAAATTTTTAATCCTTCTTCCGTATACGGAGAAATATTTATCATCCCTTTGATTGCAAGATATTCGTATCCTAATTCTATTACAGAAAGTTTTGTATTTTCATCATATTGATGATTTGGGGGGCAATAGATAATTGGAGAAACTCCGATAATTTTTTCTATTGTTTTTTTCCCTTCTTTCATAAATAGGAATTGATCGTATGCCAATTTCTCATTATTATACAAACATTTATTTTCATGCCACGGGTCATGCTTAAATCTTTTTTTAGTTATATCCAAAGTCTTATGACAATCAGAACAATAATGCAAAAATCCTTGTTGTCCAAAAGTTATGTGCGGATAATCTTTTATTTCTTTTAATGAATCTATAATATTTTTATTATAAAAAGAACCTGGTCGATACACCCCATTTTTAAAAACTTCATGTTCTGGTAACATTAATCCAGGAACAATAGAAATATTAAATGGTTTTCCAATATCGGCTAATTGTTTAAGCATTTCCCCATTATCATCACAGCATTCAAGATGTACGTCTAACAACATTCAGAATTGTTGCATAATTTATTTATAAACTTTTATGTATTGCATTTTTGAAAATTAACCGAAGTAATCCTTGCCATTAACTTCTTGCTTGTTGTCCCAATTCTTTTTTACAAAAACCATGACACTCAAAATATCTTTTTTCAATTCCTGCCAAGTTTTAAAAGATTCTTTTATGAATTCTGCTTCTTTCTCTTCGGAAAATTTCAAGTCCAATTCAATTAATATTACTTCATTCTTAGCAAGTTGTTTGTAAGCATTGCTCAATTTTATTTTTTCCTCGTTTCCAATTAACCGAACCATTGAAAAGACGAACATTGGAGCAGTCGCTGGATTTAAAATTGCTTCTATAAATCTCAAATAATTTGAAAATTTGTCTGACAAGAACTTTCTAACTTCTCTAATTAAAATGTCTGTTTCAACTTCTGCAACTCGCTCTATTTGAAAATCTTCGTTAAGCTCTTCGAAACTTGGGAGTTTATGTTTTATCCGTAGCTTGCCATAATTTTCCTTGAATTTCTCCAAATTAGATTTTTCCTTTACTGGCATGATAATTCCTAAGAAGTCTGTCTTATAAATCTGTTGGAAGCCACCTCTGGGGGTTGAACCCAGGACCTCAACATTTTTGGTAAAAAATGTTCCTACTGGACTTACATTACCAATGTTGCGCTCTTACCAACTGAGCTAAGGCGGCATGAATATGCTTTTTACTATCGCCGAATCATAAGGCGACACACCTAATAACCAAAATCCCAATATAAAAAACTATCTAGAATGAGGTATTATCGGTTATAAAATACAAATTTAAAATTTCTTTCTGAATTTGAATAATTCTTATTTCTTACTTTAACGCTTTCTTTAAATTCACAACATACTAGAATTATTTAAATAAATTTTTTTTGAAAAATATGATTAATATAGTAATCAACATCGCAGCGCCAATCGCTCCAAACAAAATCGCAAATACTGCGAACAAATTAATGTAAAATTCGTTTGAAGACACTAAATATAATCCAAGAGAAACTACAAACAAAACTATAAAGAAAATCAAATTCTTAAAAGTAATCTCAAATTTTCTCTTATAAGAACCAATGCTTTTTATTTTATCAAGCGCCCTTCTTGAAATTTTCTTCTTCATCGCTCTTTTCTTCGCCATATTATATACTAGATAATATACTTTATAAACATTACTCCGTCAAGATTTAAATGTTTTTGTGTCTTCAAAAATAAAGGTTATTTTTTCTTCAAAGCGAGCCAAACCCCCTTGGCTTATTTTTCCCATTTATA
>CAYHMF010000016.1:0-14779 GCA_964357655.1 Candidatus Woesearchaeota archaeon
TTTCAACTGCTTCAATTGCTCGGTGCGCACTGTCTGATTCCCCCATTCCAATCA
Organism: Candidatus Woesearchaeota archaeon; assembly: GCA_964357655.1. GTDB lineage: Archaea > Nanobdellota > Nanobdellia > Pacearchaeales > GW2011-AR1 > CAYHMF01. The sequence continues at coordinate 55 of CAYHMF010000016.1, forward strand.
ATGAAACTCCCCCGTTCACCATTACTGCTTTGATGTCGGCAAAATCCAAGTTTACCAACCCCGAAGTTGTTACAAGTTCTGTTATTCCTTTAACTGCATTTGTTAAAATTTCGTCGGCTATTTTGAACGCTGTGTGGAGAGGTAATTCTGGTGCAAGTTCAAGTAATTTGTCGTTGGGGATTACGATTAGCGTGTCGACTACGGACACCATTTTTTCAAGTCCATTCATTGCGTTCTCGATTCTTTTTTTTCCTTCGATTGTAAACGGCAATGTCACAACTCCGATTGTCAATGCTCCTTGGTTTTTTGCCAATCCTGCAATAACTGGAGCTGCTCCTGTTCCTGTTCCCCCACCAAGACCGCAAGTTATGAAAACCATGTCGCTTCCAGCAATTTTTTTCTTAATTTCTGAATGAGATTCTTTTGCTGCTTCTTCTCCAATTTTGGGATTACTTCCTGAACCCAACCCTTGTGTTAATTCTTTTCCAATTAAAATTTTTTGGTCTGCGTTTGTATATAACAAATCCTGAGCGTCGGTATTGATTGCGATAAGCTCTCCTCCTTTTATTCCAATCTCTCTCATTCGACTCAGAGAATTCCCCCCACCTCCGCCGACACCAATAACTTTTATTTTTGCTGATTGCTTTTTTAACAATTCTTCCAACTCTTTATCTATTTGCTGAACTTCTGATGAAATGTCTTCGGAAAAGTGTTCAATCCCTTTTTGGTCATAGATTTCGTTCATATCAGAAATAATCTATAGAGATTTATAAGGATTGCTGTGATTATTTAGGAGTTTTGGGCTCTTCTTTTTGTTTTCCCTCAACTTCCTGGGCTTCTATTTCCATGTCAAGAATTTCTTTGAATTTGTCCTTGAATAAATCAACAAATTGAACCAAAGGTTTTTCCACTTCAAAAATTACTTTTTTGCTTGTGCCTTTAGGTGAATCTTGAATATGGAATTTTAAATGTCCTCTAAAAAAGAAATCGTTCAGGGCTTTTACTTTTTCGTTTGCGTCGTCTATTTTTTTCAAGACTTTCACGTCGTAAACAACTTCTTTTCCTGCAACGGGATTATTAAAATCAACCATTACCCTTCCTCCAGAAACTGTCAAAATTTTTGCTGGTCTTCCGTCGAAGTTGAACATTATCCCTTGAACAGGATTTATTTTTTGTTCTCTGAAAACTTTTATAGGAATCATTTGAATCATTTTAGGATTTCTTGGCCCAAAAGCGTCTTCGGGTTTTAACTCTATTTTGTATTGTCCAATTTCTTTGCCGATAAGAAATTCGTCTATACCTTTCAAGAACATTCCTTCCCCCAATGCAAAAACAAATGGTTTAGCGTCGGCATTAAGATTAGATTTCTTCAAATCCTCTTTTATATTCGAGTCGAAAACCATTCCGTCCTTGGTTTTTCCAGTGAATTCTATTTCAATAAAATCTTTTTTGTTGAATTTCATTAAATGTTCTAAGTAAAAACGTTTATAAATCTATTTTTTTTCTTTAATTCATGGTGTTGAAAATAATTGACGCAATGGAAATGAAAACAGGGGCAAATATTATTGTTGACGGAGTGCCCTGCACTGTTAAAAAAATTGATGTTAGCAAAACTGGGAAGCACGGACATGCGAAGGTGCGCGTCGAGGCTGTCGGGATAATAAACGGACAGAAAAAGATTTTCGTTGTACCGGGTCATGAAAGAATAGAAGTTCCATTAGTTGAAAAAAGAAAGGCACAAGTTCTTACAATTGGAGACAAAATAAGCATAATGGATTTGGAAAATTTTGAAACAATCGAAGTTATTTGTCCTGATGAAATAAAATCAGAATTGGGAGAAAACTCCAACGTCGAATATTGGGATGTCGAAGGCGAAAAAATGATCAAGAGGAAATTATAAATGAAAATAGAGAAAAAAATTTGGTCTGAATATTTTGAGAATATTTTAAATGGCAAAAAAAATACCGAGATTAGATTAGCAGACTTTAATTTAAAAGTTGGAGATACTTTAGTGTTAAGGGAATATAGCCCTGACATTAAACAATATACTGGAAGGAAAATAACTAAAAAAGTAAAAAATCTAAACCGAGTGAATTTAGATAAAATGTATAAATTACAAGATATTAAAAAGCATGGAGTTTACCTAATTGAATTGGAGTAAAAAAATCATATAATTCATTAATAAGGAGATTTAAAAATTAAATAATAAAAATGGCAAAAATTGCAGAAGCACAAAATAGACTTTTTAAGAATGTATTTGTGTGTAAAAACTGTCAAAGTAAAATTAGAGCAGACCCTCAAAAAATTCTTAAGGGAAAAGTTAAATGCAGAAAGTGCGCGAAGAATTCGTTTAGACCCTTGAGAAAAAAATAAAATGATGGATTTTTTAGTTATAGACTTGACATTATTAGCTTTGTTTATAATTTTTATTTCATTATTTCTTCATACACGACGAAAAAACCTCAAGAAAGAGGGATTTTTGATTTTGTACAAAGCAAATTGGGGGATTAAACTAATTAATCACGTCGGAAATACTTACAAGAAAACCTTGAAAGTTCTTAGTTATGTTTCTATTGGAACAGGATATATTTTGATGGCAGGAATGATTTATTTTGCTTATATGATTGTGAAAATTTATATTTTTAGGCCTGATGTGGTTTCAATGATTCGAGTTCCTCCGATAATGCCATTGGTTCCCTACGTCGATAAACTTGTTCCGGGATTGCCGTCATTTAATTTTACCTATTGGATAATTGTTCTGGCAATAATTGCAATAACTCATGAATTTGCTCACGGGATTTTCGCGGCTTACAATAAAATCAAGATTAAAAAAACGGGGTTTGGATTTTTCCCATTCTTCCTTCCAATATTCCTTGCTGCATTTGTAGAGCTCGACGAGAAAAGAATGGCTAAGAAGTCAAAGTTTTCCCAGATGGCAATTCTTTCGGCAGGAACATTCGCGAATGTGATCACTGCCATTTTATTTTTTATTATTTTATTAATATTTTTCGCAACTGCATTTTCACCATCGGGAATTGTCTTTGATAGCTATACTTACTCTGCTATTGGACTGGCGGAAATTAATTCAATCAATGGAATTCAAGTAAACAATATTACCTTCGGAGAAATTAAAAATTATGTCGATAAAGAAGACCTGACAAAAATAGAAGGAAAGAATAAAAATTATTTTGTAAATATGGAAATATTGGAACTTCAAAATCCTCCAAATGGAACAGTTATCTTTTACGACGACGCACCGGCAATAAATCAAGGATTAATTCCTGAAAAAGATATTATTGCTAAATTAAATGGAGTAAATATTAAAAATATTGATGACCTGCGTGAAGAAATTTTAAAATATTCTCCTGGAGATAAAGTAGTTTTTGGAATAAAGGACGGAAAAAATATTTATGACAAAGAAATTGTCCTCGGAGAATATCCTGGGCAAAAAGGACTTCCATGGATTGGAATTGGGTTTAGTAATGAAAATGCACGTTCTGGAATTCTTGGAAAAGCGTATGACAAACTTTCTTCATTCAAACAATCGCATGTTAATTATGAATCTAAACTTGGAAGCTTTGGAGATTTTATTTATCTTCTTTTGTGGTGGATTATATTAATCAGCGTCAGTGTTGCTTTGGTAAATATGCTTCCTGTTGGAATTTTCGACGGAGGAAGATTCTTTTATTTGACGATTTTAGGGTTGACGAAAAATGATAAATTTGCGAAGAAAACATTTTCGCTAGTGACGTATTTCTTTTTGGCTTTACTTTTAGTTCTAATGTTGTTTTGGGCTTATTCATTCATAAAATAAAAATTTTTACAAAGATATTTAAACTAGACATGCTTGTAATACTCATAGTATAAAGAGGTGCAAAAAAATGGCAAAGAAAAAGGCGGCAAAGAAAAAAAAGAAAAAGTAATTATTAGTTAATTCATTTTTTTATTTTTATTAATTTTACAAAAGATTTAAATCTTGTTCTATTCTGTTATTTTTATGATTCCCGAGGAAGTTAAAAAAATTCTTAAGAAACAGCATTATGAGCTCGTCGGTAAACACTCTGCGGTTCAGATTTGCAGATGGACGAAAAAATCACTTAGAGATGAAGGAGTTTGTTATAAAGAAAAATTTTACGGGATTAAGTCTCATTTATGTTGTCAAATGACTCCTGCAGTTATGTGGTGTCAGAATAAATGTTTGCATTGCTGGAGGGCAATTGAATTGACTCTTGGAAATAAATTGGAGGGAAAAATAGACAGCCCAAAAAAAATTATCGACGAATGTATAAAAGCTCAGAAAAAATTATTGCAAGGATTTAAAATAGACGAACAAAGCAAAAAAAAGCAATTGAGCAAAGCAAATCAAAAAAAATATGCCGACGCTCAGGAGCCGATGCAATTTGCTATTTCTCTTTCTGGAGAGCCGACACTTTACGAGGACGTTGGAAAATTAATTGAATATCTTAGAAAAAGAGGGAAGACAAGTTTTCTTGTTACTAACGGCTTGTATCCTAAAAAATTAAAAGAACTTGTGAAAAAAAAACAGCTTCCAACCCAATTATATATTTCTGTGAATTCTCCAAATAAAAAAATGTTTGATAAATTTCACAGAAGCACTGAAAAAAATGCTTGGAAAAAATTAAATGAAAGTTTGGATATTATGTCGAGAATCACACCACAAGGGTGCACCCCGAAAATTTCCAAAGAAAATTTTACTATAGGCAGAACTGTTTTTAGAATGAATCTTGTAAAAGATTTGAATATGAATTTCGAGCATGCTAAAGAATATGCTAAGTTGATTAAGAAAGCAACTCCAATGTTTGTTGAAATTAAGGGATTTATGAGCGTTGGATTTGCAAGGCAAAGATTAGGTTATGAGAGAATGCCGACTCACGAAGAGATTAAAAAATTTGCTAATGAACTTTTGAAAGAGTTAAATAATCTTGGAATAAAAATGAAAATTCTCGACGAGCATTACTATTCGAGGGCAATTGTTTTGGGAAAGGATAAAAAGGAGTTGAAGATTGAAGGGATTTAGATTTCTAATCCTTTTGCAAGAATGTATATTATCAATAATGTTGTGAACATGAAAAATATAAAGAACCCAAAAAGTTTAAGGAATTTGAGAACGCCCTTCTCTTTTACAACTACTTCGTTCCACACATTTGAAGCCATGGCACCAATAAATGCAGAGATTACCATAGAACATGAATAAAAGATTAATTGTGTCCTTTCCATTTCACAAATCAATAACCCCGTCTTTGGTTAAAGCAGCGAATCTAACTCCAATTGGAAGATTAATCAACGCCGAAACTAAAGCCATGTGTTCTTTTCCGTCGCCAGATGCTATACTCAGAGCGACTTCCATACCATTGAATTTTCCTCTTAGTTTTTCTGAAAATTCTTCTCGCAATTCTTTTATCTTTTTTTCCAAATCAATCTTGATGAACTCGAATTTTTTTTCGTGCTTGAAATCTTTCGCAAAATCTCCTCCAACAAGAATTATTTTATCCCATTCTCCATGAGTCATTAAACCAGACACTTGTGCCCATGTTCCTTTTCCCGTCGATAATAATGCGATTAGTTCCATTTTAAAATATAATTAGTATAACCAATTTTGAAAGGTTAGCCAATTCATATAATCCTCCTTTAATCTTCTTGCATGACGATCTGAAATTTCTAATGGGATAAAATTACTTTTGACATTCATTTTTCCCTTGCCATTTAAAACACAACCAAATTCGTGGGGTTCCCCTTCTCCAGCATAAGTTTCTAGTTTTCCGTCTCTAATCACTACAACAATCCCATTTTGATCCTGTTTATTTTTCTTTTTTATCTGATAATATTCTACCATTTTAATTTAATAAATATTTTGCAAGTTCTGACGCGTATAAAGAAGTTGCGTCGGGAATCCCAATTATCATGGGATAATCCATAATAAATTTGCTTAGTTTATTTCCGTAATCATTTATCTTAATTAATAAATCGAAATGAGCTCGCTCCTTATCAAACATTTTCACTTCCTTTTCCATACTTCTCCCAGCTTTTATAACCATTTGAGAATAATGCCCAAGTTATTTATAAGGATTATTGTGATTTTGAAAGACTATTTCTTACTAAACAAATGTTTTTAATCCATGAAAGAATTCCATTAAAAATGAAAGGAATTGTTTTTGGAAAAGGTTTTTTAGGAACACGAATTTCTAATGAATTTAATTATACTTTATCAAATATTAGAATAACTGAAGAAAATTCATTAAAAAATTATTTAAGAAGGGAAAAACCAGATGTTGTAATAAATTCTGTAGGAAAAACTGGTAGGCCAAATATAGACTGGTGTGAAATCAATAAAGAAGATGTTATTTCTTCCAATATACTTGCTCCCGTAATGCTCTCAAATGTTTGTTCTAAAGAAAATATTTATCTTGTCCATATCGGAAGTGGATGTATTTACTTTGGTAACAAAGGGGGAGAAGGATTTGATGAAAAAGACGAACCTAATTTCTATGGCCCCCAGTTCTACGCAAAAACTAAAATACTTTCTGAGAAAATCCTTTCCGAATTTAATCATTTACAATTAAGAATTAGGATGCCGATAGATGATAGATCACATGAAAGAAATCTAATAGATAAAATAAAAAAATATAATAAATTAATTGATGTTCAAAACTCCATGACGACCATCCCTCATATGTTAAATGCTCTTGAAATTTTAATTGAAAGAAGAAAAAGAGGAATTTATAATTTAGTCAATCCGGGAACAATTTCCCCGGTTGAAATAATGCGTATGTATCAAAAGATAATTAATCCTTCTCACCAATTTGAAAAAATGGAATTAGAAGAATTAAACAAGATTACTCCTGGAATAAGATCAAATTGTTACTTAAATACGAATAAACTTAAAAGTGAAGGAATAATTCTTCCAGAAATTCATGAGGCTGTTGAAGAATGTTTATTAAAATATAAAGAGAATTTAAAATGAAAGGGATTGTTTTAGCTGGTGGGAAGGGAACTAGACTGTACCCTATGACTAAAACCATATGTAAGCAACTTCTCCCTATTTATGACAAGCCAATGATATACTATCCATTATCTACACTCATGATGGGAAAAATAAGAAATATTTTAATTATCTCTACCCCGAACGACACCAAAAAATTTGAAGAACTTCTAGGAGATGGTTCTGATTTGGGGATGAAATTCTCTTATAAGATCCAAGAAAAACCAAAAGGAATAGCTGAAGCTTTTATTGTTGGGGAAGATTTCATTAAAGAAGACAATTGTTGTTTAATTCTTGGGGATAACTTATTTTATGGTCATGGCCTATCCGAAATGTTAGAAAAATCATCTAAAAAGGAAAAGGGCGCCACAATTTTTGGATATTTAGTTGATGATCCTAAAAGATATGGGGTTGTAGAATTTGACAAAAACAAAAAGGTTCTTTCAATTGAAGAAAAACCCAAGAATCCAAAGTCTAAATATGCGGTTGCGGGAATTTATTTTTATGACAATAAAGTAATTAAAATGGCTAAAAAATTGAAACCATCTAACAGGGGAGAATTAGAAATTACAGATATTAACAATAAATATTTGGAAAAAGGAAATCTAGAAGTAGAAATCATGGGAAGAGGTTTTGCTTGGCTTGATACTGGAACATATGATTCAATGGCTGAGGCAGGAGAATTTGTAAAAACAATACAAAAAAGACAAGGCCTAAAAATTGGTTGTATAGAAGAAATTGCGTGGAGGAATGGGTTCATTACCGATGGACAGCTTAAGGAATTAGTTAAAAAAAATTATCTTAAAAAATCAGAATACGGAAATTATCTTTTAAATTTAATTGGGCAAGGGAGTGTTAAGTTCTCGGGAGATAAAGTAAGGTGTTAAGTGCGGGAGTTATTAGTTTTGGATGTTCTATAACAATCTGGTAGGAGGATTTTACTTAATTAACCCCAAATCTTTTAATTTTTTTAACCTTTTTTCGTGTTCTTCTTGACTTATTGTATCTTGTTCAAGTATTATTTTCTTCTTTTCTCTTTCTTGATTTTTTATAATATTCTTAATCATCTCACTTTTTCTTTTTGGAATAGCCATTTTGTTACTTAATATAAAGAGTACCTTTATTCTCCAAATTTTCTAAAAATTCTTTTATTGAAAAAGGAAATATCTTTAACTTTTCTTTGTATTCCAAATATCCAGAATATTGCTTTGTGTCATGATGAACAATAGGGGCAACAAAAAAACTAATGGCTTCTTGATTTTGTTCTATTTTGTCCTTTAAATGTCTTGAAATAGATGGCATTTCTCTGATTGTTTGTTGTGTTCCTGTAAGCATTGTAACTTCTACAAGGACATATTTCTTAAATTCCTCACATTCTATATCTGGTTTTCCACCTATTGCATGACTTGAAGGTAATCCCTCATCATCAGAAATATAATTTGGTTTAATTATAACTTTTGGATATTTCAAAACTATTGCTAAAGAAGATAAAAATTCTAATCTTAATGGTGCTGGAATAAACCTTAATATTTCATCTTTTGAGCTTTGATTAGATGACAATTTAAGAAGTTCATCTTTAACCTTAGCCCATTTATAATATTCTGCCCATTTTGTCAAAAATTTTCTTTCAAGAGTTATATTTACAATTGGTCTAACCTCAAGAGAAACAAGATTTTTATCTATTAAAGAAACATAATTAAAATATTCTCTTTCAGTTTTATATTTTTTGTATTTGGAATAATTTTTTATTGCATAGTCTATTTTCTTAATTTCTTTTGTGTTTAAATCAATGAATTTTCCAAAACCTCTTATAGTTATCAGTCCAGTTAATTTCATTTTTCTTAAAAACTCATCAGGGTATTCTTGAATAAGTGTCTTATCCTTATTGGAATTATGCCTACCTCCTAATTGTTTATCACATATATCTAAAATAACTTCATTACTTGGATTATATCGATATTTCTTTCTTACTTCTAAAATTTGTTTGTAAAGTGCTTCGCTATTATTGTCTTTCCAACATATTACTATTGATATTTCTTTTCTTGTTATTCCTTTTCCATTATATTCTGTATTTGAATTAAGTTTTTTTATTGTTTCAAGTAATAGTATTAGAGGAGCATTTTCATTTAATACTCTCTTAAAAGGATTATTACTTTGTAATTTAACAAGAGAATTAATAAAAGCCTGTTGTTCAAGTTCGGGGTGTTCTTTATCTATCAACATCAAACCTATTTTTGAAAAATTTATTTTCTTACCATATTCATAATAAACAAATCCGAGTTCTTTCATAATTCTAAACCACGTATCAAATCTGGAAGCCCATCCTCTATCAAATCCTGCTTCTTTATGATTTTGTGGATTATCATCAATAATCTTTTGAGCTTCTTTATCTGTTATAGATATACCACTATTTATTTTATCCCTGATTTCTTTTGAAATATTAGTGGGAGTATAAAGATTCTCTTTAATCAAATCTTTACAAACTTCAATTATCAAAGAATTATCTAAAATTTTATTGTTATATTTAGAAAATATTTCAAGAAATGGTTTTATTCTCTCTGGATTCCTTATCGTTGTTGTGAAATAGAGTGGTTTGTATTCTGGGTCTCTCTTTGCCATAGTTAGTTACCAATACCTCTTTAATGATTTTTTTAGTATTATCATAATAGCTTATATAATTACTTTGTATTTTAAAAACCTTGTATTTTTTCATCCATTCTTTAAAGATTTTATTTTCTCTGCCTTTATAAGAAACAATGTTTGAAATAGCAAATTTTACTCCTTTTTTATCTAAATTATCTAATAAAGATAGCAATTCTTTTTCGTTTTCTTCGTTCCATAATTTGTTATATTCACTAAAAGAAATTAAATATGGGGGGTCAAGATAAACAAAATCGTCTTTTTTATATAAAATATTATTTAAGAAAGACTTAAAATCAGTATTATTCCATAAAATATCTTTGCCTTGAACAAATAAAAAATAATCATTAAGAGCATTAACTACATTGTTGTTGAAATCCACATTTCCAACAGGCAAATTAAATTTACCATTTGAATTAAATCTTAACATTCTATTAAATCCGTAAATTAAAAGTAGGTATAATTTAATTAAAGATTTATTTTCTGAACTATTATAATCTTCTTTTAATTTTCCATAAGCAATTTTATTAAAATGAGCGTAATAAGTTTTTTTCCATTCAACCTTTAAATTATTAGGAACAATATCTTGTAAATAAGATTTTGATAGACCATATTCATTTATTATTTTTAAGATATTGCCAAAAAACTCTTTTTTATTATTGGAAAATTTAATTAAAAATTTATGAAGATTTACAATATTTTTATCTATATCATTAAGTAAATATTGTTCTGCTTTAACATTCATAAATACCGACCCCCCTCCTGTAAAAGGTTCAATAAAATGATTAATATTTTTAGGGAAATATTCGGTTATTTCTGGAAGAAGATTATATTTATCTCCCACATAAAAAAATGGGGAACGTCTTAACTTTTTCTTCATAATAATTACCTCACCTTTGTAATAAAAACTAATTCTTGATGATTACTAAAATCTGTTTTTCCACAATTAAAAGCCGGATGGTTTTTTCTATAAATTTTAGTTTCTCCTTTAGATTTCAAAACCATTTCAATTTGTTCCAAAGTAATCTTATTTTTTGAAGAATGACTTTTTGATTCATAAGTATTATTATAAGAAACAACAATATATTTACAATGAAGGCTTCCTATTAAATCCTTAAAAACCATAGGAGCATTTGTTTTGCAATATTCACTTGTTGTGTCCTCTTGCGGTTCTGGTTTTAATGCAGTCCCAAATAATTTTTTAGGTTTGTCCCATTTTGCTAAAGTTTCTAAGATATGATAAAATCTGCTATATTGTCTTGAATTATAAGGAGGGTCTATATAAACAATATCTGCCTTTATTTTTTTTGCTAACTTATTTGTATCCTCTAAAAAAATTTTAAATTTGTTACCTGTATTGATAGGTTCAATAATATCTAAAATAAAAATATTATCTTTTGGTTCTTTTCTTATATAAGCATCATAATGCCCAACGGTATTTGCTATTTTATCTGTTGAATAAATTAAAGAGGCTACTAAAATGCAATATTCTTTATCTGTTAATTCTAATCTTTTTTTTTCTATATCTTCTCTTATATAACCAATTAATTTAGAATCATTTTTACCAAAATATTTATCACTAAAATTTTTGGAAAAGAAATTGTCTTTAATATTTTTTTTATGTAGCAAATTATAAGATTGGACTAATTTATTTAATTTTTCTCTATCCCATTCTCCCTCTCCAAAAAATCCTCTGTAAATAATATTATTTGCTTGTAGAAAATCATTAACTATTAATTTCTGGAATGATTTACTTGCGAAATAAGTTATAATTCCAGTTCCAGCAAAAATATCTGCAAAAGTTTCTCCTTCGCATTCTTTAGAAATCAAACCCAATATCCATTCTCCTAATTTTGCTTTACTTCCAGTATATCTTCTATTTTCTATTTGATAACTCATTTTTTCTTTCCCTCTTTATTTTTCCTTTCAGTTTTCCAATAAGGAGTTTTACACTTTGGGCAGATTATCGGAACATCTTTGACTTTTCCCTCTAATTCTTCCATGCTTACTCGTGGTATCCATTCGTGTCCGCACCTTTGACATTGAAAAGCATTAATTGTTTTCTTAATAATATGATTACTTTCCATGAGATTTTAAAGTATCGCTTATATATAAACTTTACCTTTATTAAAATAGTTAATAAAAACATATTTTATTTAAGTAGTCTATATTAACGCTTCTTTTATCCGTCGGTATTATATAAGAATTACTTATAAAAGTAAGAAAAGGAAAGGTTTTATATAGTAGGTTATACTTATATAAGTAAGATAATAAGAACATGGAAACAACAAACATTAAACAATTCGCAGACAATAGAGAAACACGAGCAAAAGCTATCTTACAAATAGGAAGCCCTGAATGTTTAGATGAGAATACTTATTTAGTGCCTTCTCAATTTGACAGCAATAAGAAATATCAGGTTACTCATTTTGATAGTTATTCTTGTGAATGTCAAGATTTTGAAAGAAGATGTAAAGGGCAAGGATTATACTACAAACACATTAAAGCTATTCTTTTATTTGAGAAAATAAAACAGAAATATGAAATAAAGCCAGAAGTAGAAAAAGAAATTGAGTTAATCATAGAACAACCTCAAAAGGATTTATGTCCAGAATGTCAATCTGAAAATTTAATCAAATCAGGAATAAGAAAGACAAAAACAGGCATAAAACAAAGATATGAGTGTAGGGATTGTAAAAAGAGGTTTGTTCTTTCTCCAATAAAGTATATCAAAGGAAATGAAAAGCTTGTCTGCTTGGCTATGGATTGCTTTTACAAAGGTTTGAGTTATAGGGATATATCCGACCAATTCTCTCAATTCTATGGATTAAAGATTTCTCATGTAACGATTAGAGATTGGGTTTTGAGATTTTCAGAAGTTATGGAAAAATACTCAAAAACTTTAACTCCTCAAACTCAAGGTAATGTATGGAATGCAGACGAAACTTGTGTTTTAACTAAAAGAGGTATAGACCGAAAGAATAAGGAAAATAAAAATAAAGAATATGATTATGTTTGGAATGTAATGGACAATAAAACAAAATTCCTTTTAGCTTCAATTAATTCAGGCAGGAGTAGAAGTTCTAAAGACGCACAGAAAGTTTTCACAGAAGCATTAACTCAAAATGGAAAAATACCATATCAAATAATTGTGGATGGTTACAGAGGTTATGAAGATGGATGTAGAAAGACGTTTAGAAATTGGGGCAACGAGAGAAAAGTTAAGTTTACATCAATCAAAGGACACAGAAAAGAAATAAACAATAATGCAATAGAAAGTCATCACTCACACCAAAAAGAATTTCAGAAAATTAGAAGAGGTATAACTGAAACTCAAAAATATGCCGATGGTTTTAAGGTATTCCATAACTTCGTAAGAAAGAACGCAAGACAGGGATTAACTCCTGCTGATAAATGCGGAGTAGGAATAAACGGAAACAGATGGAATACTATGTTATTGAACTCAATTAAATACCAAAACTCCCGACACTTAACAGGAGAGGAAAATAAGATGATAACTCCCTAATTCCTAACACTCCCATTGGGCAATAAATTTATAAACCCAAATTTTCTTGAGACATTAGCCGATTGAACCACATCGTTTATGAATACCCTCTAGGTCATGGGCGCATAATGTGGGAGGTTAATTACAAAATGGACACTCAAAAAGATTTTGAAAAAGCATTAGTAGAATTGAGAAAAGGCAAAGAAAGAAAATTTGACCAGACTGTTGACTTAATTGTAAACTTGCAAAAATTTGATGTCAAAAAAAATTCTATTAACCTCTTTATTTCTGTTCCACACAAAATTAAAGATAAAAAAATAGCCGGGTTCTTGGAAATGACAAATCCAAATGTTGAAACAATTACCCAAGAACAATTCAAAAAATATTCTGACAAAAAAGAACTTAAAAAAATTGTTAAGAAATTTGATTTTTTTATTGCACAATCTAGCCTGATGCCAAAGGTTGCTACTTCTTTTGGTAGAATTTTGGGACCTGCTGGAAAGATGCCGTCTCCACAATTGGGAATTATTATTAATGCCGACGACAAAACAATTAATGAGTTAAAGAAAAAAGTTAATCATAGTGTTAAAATAAGAGCGAAAGAATCAAGTATTAAAGTGCCGGTTGGAAAACAAAGTATGAAAAACGAAGAAATTGTCGAGAACATTTTTGCTGTTTATAATGCAATTGTTAAGGAACTTCCTCGTGATAAAGAAAATGTAAAAAATATAGAATTAAAATTCACCATGACTAAACCGATTAAAATTCAGATAAGATAAAATGAAAACTAAAAAAATTGTGGCAAGAGTTTCCCAAGGGAAAAAAAATACAGTTAAAGAACTTTCAAATTTGATGAAAGAGAAAAAAACAATTTTAATTGCGTCGATAAAAAATCTTCCTGCTTCGCAGTTTCAAGAGATTGGAAAATTGCTCAGAGGAAAAGCAATTGTTAAAGTTCCAAAGAAAAATTTGACATTCAGAGCAATCGACGAATCAAATATTTCTGAAAAAGATAAACTTAAGGCACAAGTTACAGATAGTTCGGCTTTGTTGTTTTCTAATTTGGATTCTTTTGATCTTGCTGCAGAATTAATTGAAAACAAAAGTCCTGCAAAGGCAAAAGTTGGTCAAGAGGCTCCAGAAGATATTGAAATTCCGGCAGGACCAACTGATTTAGTTCCTGGTCCAGCGATTAGTGAACTCGGTGCTTTGGGAATTAAAATTCAAATTGAAAAGGGAAAAATTCAAATTAAAGAACCTAAAATAATTGTGAAAAAAGGGGCAAAGATTTCTGCGGGTGCTGCAGACGTAATGTCTAAACTTGGCATTAAACCTTTCTCTATTGGTTTTATTCCAATATCTTCATTCGACACCAAAGAAAACAAGTTGTACCTAAATATTCATATTGATCGAAAGGGGACTTTGGAACAACTGAAAGTTGCTTACGGCAATGCACTTCCTTTTGCCGTCGGAATTGGATACATCAGCAGGGAAACAGTTAAAGTAATGATTCACAAAGCAGCAGCTTGTGAAAAAAGATTGGCAAGAATAATTAGTGGAACGCCAGAAGAAGTTGCGGA
>CAYHMF010000017.1:0-14564 GCA_964357655.1 Candidatus Woesearchaeota archaeon
CGGGGTTCAATTCAACCCCACATTAAAATGTGGAGATTTCTTTTTAGTTAATAAATACTTAAGTTCATCAGTATTTATCCGTCAGTTATAAAATAAAATCTAAATGATTTGTATCTAATTTCTTTAATTAAAATACCCCCGACTTGTCCTATTGGTTTTCCTTTTTTTGGATTTTGCTTTAAAGAATACAACAATTCAAAAATTTTAATTGATTCTCCTTTAGAGAAGTTTGAATAATTCCTATTTCTTGTTTTTTCGAAGGAATTTTTCAAAGTGCTCTTCATGAGAATTTTGCGATTTTTTGAATTTTGCAAAGTTCTCTTTAAACTTTTTATTAATTTCTTCCTCTAATTACTATTACTTTTGCCATCTTTTCTTGGCATTTGATAAAGCCTCTTCTACAGAAATAGTATTTGTTTCATCCATTAATAAATCATGAAGTTGTCTTTGTTTTGCACTTTCAATTAACTTTATTATTACATCCGAGTAAGTTTCCCCCTTGTTTCCAAATTCTTTTATCTTTTCTTTCACTTCATTTGTAACAGCTATTGTTGTATTTGCCATTTTCTATAATAATTATATTTATTATAATTAATATATTTTTCTTTTCTCATCTCACGAATAAATTACACTTGCAATGTCCATCTTGTTCGATTTCATTCATGTGATAAATACATGGGCACGCAATGTTCTTGTCTTTCTTTTTATCGCCTGTCACAACTCGGCATGGGCAATAAATGTCTCCCTTGGTTTCATTTCTTTTTAGAAGTCCAGTTAAAATATTATCGACAATTTTTTCATTGGAATTAAATTTTATATTCTCTTTGTCTGCACATTTTTTAAGATATGATTTTAATTCGCCTTTGTTTTTATATTCTTTCATCTTAATAACCCAGGGTGTAAAGTTCACTTATTTCTGTGGAATTTAGCACTCTATTAAATATCATTACTTCGTCGATGGAACCATTAAAATAATTCCCCCCTGTTGAAAATCTTGCTCCAATAGGGAAAGAACCCAAATTAGAAATATCTGTGGTTGTGAATCCATCTGTAGTTTCTATCGGAGAATTGCTATCAATATACAATCTTATTTTATTTGCACTTGAATCCCTTACCGCAACTATTAAATGCCATTGTCCGTCTTTATACCCCGAGGAAGATTCTACTTTAGAAGAGCTATTACCATCATAAATAATAAAACTAATTTTTGATATTGTTGGATCAAGCCTAATCGCCCAAGGATATTGTGCCCATGGAATCCATTTTTCAGTTAAACTTTGATCAGCATTTATTGAATTATTAAACCATAAAACAATAGAATAATTTGTCATAGGTTTTCCCAAATTATTAATAACTGGGGAACTTGACACATTAACAAAATCATCCACTCCATCAAACTTACACGCATTTCCGTGTTTTCCAGAGACAGTGCAATTAACTCCGTTCATTAATGTTGCGGTATTTGAACCCTTGTCATCGTTACCATTGCCATTCATTCTCCACCAAGCTTGCAAACCATTCCAACTTTTAAAATATAAAATATTATCTTGTTCGCATTGTTTAGAGGCGTTGCAAACTTTAGGAGATGCACAAGTTCCACAAGAATATCCGCATACAGGATCAACTCCACATTGCAATCCTGCGCAATTAGCTATACATGCTCCAGCAAGATTATAATTAGCTGATGTTCCAAGCAAATCTTTGTTTCCCGACGACGATTTAAGGATTGGGGTTGCTGTCATTTTTGTAATTGCAGAACCATTAATACTACTAAAACTCAAATTAAAACTTCGCATTTCTAATTCTCCCAAAACCACATCATAATCTATAATTTCTGAACTATTTGCAGTAATAAAAACAAATTTTATTCCTGTCATCTCGCCTTGTCCTACGTCCCTCTTAACTTTCACGTTCGCACCTTTTTCAGATATTTGCACATTCTCTAAACTTAACTTTGTAGTGATTTTACCAATGTTAACATCTTCAGAACTTTCTTTGAGCAAATTTTTGGTAACCCCCCAAACAATTCCAACAGCGACGAACACAATCACGACTAAAATTAATGTAGTGATAATTTCTGACATACCTCTTTTCATATAATTAATAAAGAAACTGGGTTTTTATATTTTGCCTAATCCTCTTTGTCCATTAGACTTTTGAGTTTTGTTTCAAATTCATATTCAGATATTGCCTCGTAGATTTCCCCTTTGGGCTGAATCTTTTCATTGTATACCTCAAAATATAATTCGTTTAATTTTTTCTCTTCTTCTGAACAGAATTTTCTTTTATAGGAAAGGCAAGATATTTTACTACAAACTGAATCCACTCTATCGTCTCCATCAGGATTATCTAACATGAATCTTCCTCCGCATGCGGCCTCATAAATTTTAAGTGAATTATTATTTTTGTCAGTAGAATACGTCGCTGAACACTGAAAACCAAATTTTATTTTTTTTATTTCCCCTGCTTTTAGAGGACTTGCAAAAATCAGTGATGCAATTAAAGACAAATTAATTATTGTTCCTAAGGTTTTCATCAATTAATAAAAAAATTAAGAGATTTAAAGATTATTGTGATAGAAATTTGAATTACCTTCTCTTGCTTTGATTGTATTTTTTGTTAAAACCATTGTTAAAATTTCTTCTTGGTTTATAGTCTCTTCGAGTTTTGTTTTCTTCTCCAGAAAAATTTTCTTCTCTACTCGAACTATGATTTGAACTTCTTCCGAATCTGCTATCTGTTCTTGGTCTATTCCCATAACGGTTATCGCTTCTTGGTTTGTTGCCCCATCTATCAGAACTATTGCTTGAACTTCTTCCAAATCTGCTATCCCCTCTAGGTCTGTTGTAACTTCCTCCAAATCTGTTGCCTCCTCTCGACGGCATTCTGTCTCTGCCATAATCGTTTGTTCTTCCTCTTCCGAATTCTGTGCCGACGCTCACAATATTTATTTTTGGCAATTCTTCATGGGTAATTTGCAAATATTCGTCGCTGCAGATGTTTCTGAAATTCTCGTAATCTCTGCTTGACAAAATACTTATCGCTTTTCCTTTAGCCCCTGCTCTTGCAGTTCTTCCTATTCGGTGAATGTATTCGTCGCTTGTTTTTGAAAGGTCATAATTATAGACATGACTTACGCCTTTGATGTCCAAACCTCTTGCTGCGACATCTGTGCACACTAAAACATTAACTCCGCCTACTCCATTGAATTCATTCATAACTTTTAGTCTTTTATTTTGAACCATCCCGCCGTGAATTGCTTTCGCATCAATATTTATTCTTTGGAGATTTCCTGCTACAAAATCTACATTTCTTCTTGTGCTACAGAAAATCATAACTAAGTCGTTGCCTTCTTTTTGCAACAAATGAACAAGCAATGAAAATTTTAAGTGAGAGGGAACATCGTAGTAAACTTGTTTAAGGTGTGAGTGGTCAATATATGATTCAACTGAAACTTCCACTGGTTTTCGCGTGTATTTTTTTGCAAGATGGTCAACTTCCGACGAGATTGTTGCAGAAAATAACATTGTTTGTCTTTCTGTTGGGCAATGTTGAATAATTTTCTCGACGTCTTTGTGAAAACCCATGTCAAACATTCTGTCCACTTCATCTAGAACAAGAAATTTGACTTTGTCCAATCGCAATGTTCTTCTGTTGAGATGGTCTAAGATTCTTCCGGGAGTTGCGACGACGATATCTGCTCTTGCAATTTTTCTCATTTGAGGATTTATGTCAACTCCCCCATAAACAGCGACGACACTTAATTTTTTATTTTTAGAAAAGTCTTTTATTGATTCTGAAACTTGTTCTGCCAATTCTCTTGTCGGAGTTAGAATTAGCGCCTGAACATATCCATTTGATTTTAAATTTTCGATTATCGACGACGCGAATGCTAATGTTTTCCCACTTCCTGTCGCGGAACCGCCGATAATATCTTTGCCAGCCAAAGCTAATGGGATTGTTTTCTCTTGGATTTCAGTAGGTTCTGTAAAACCTGCTTTCTCCAACACTTCCAATACGCCATGGCTTAAGCCAAGTTCTTTGAATGTTTTTTTCATTTTGTAATCTAATTCAATATTCAATCAAGAAATAAATTCTTGAGTCACGTCAAGTCATTCGAGACATTGTGGTGCTCAAGACTTGTTAACATAATATAATATTGTTCTTATACAATAATCCATAAAATTCTGGGTTTATAAAGTGTTTGGTTTGGGGATTTCTAATTTATTTTGAAACTATTATTCTGACAAAACTCCCCTAGATGCTATTCCCTCGTCGACATAATATTTTTGCTCTTCGTGGAGCAATTCAATATTCTTGATTTCTTCGAGATTTTCGCTGTCTAAATCATTTGCCTTGATTCTATTATTAGATATTGTGTAAAGTGTTTCATCCATATACAAACTTCTTCTTATTTGTGAATTGTAATCATAATAATATCCTACTTTAAGTTCTTCTTCAGGTGTTACATGAGTTATTCTTCCTTTTAAGTTAAATCCGTCGTCGAGATTTATATTATATACATGAGCACCTTGGAAAGTGAATTCTCCATACCGACTGCCTTCTGTTTTTTCTCCAAGAATTTCATAAAGCTGGATTGGTATAACTAATAATTCTTTTTCTCTGTCGAATAAGAATGCCTTATGATCATTCAGCGCTTCTGATTGTGTTCCTCTGTCTCCAATAATAACTTTGTGCATTTCGATTGGGTTTTCCACATCTGTCACGTCGAAGATTGCGATTTTAACTCCTTGGTACCATGCGAAGTCTCCGTACTCTGCTTCTTCTGTATCTTTACCGATTCCGATTATGTGGTTTTCGTCATAAGGGTGAAGATAGTCTGAGTAGCCGGGGATTTTTAATTTTCCTAAAACTTTTGGATTTTCTGGGTCTTCTAAACTAATAACAAATAATGGGTCAACTTTTTTGAATGTTACAACATATGCTTTTTCTCCCATAAATCTTACAGAGTAAATGTTTTCTCCTGGTGCAAGTCCTTCTAATTCTCCGACGACATCTAAGTTTTTATCTAAAACATAAACATTATTTTGAGTTGAAGAACTTGAAGCAATTTCTTTTTTAAGAGAATTGTCGTTGTTCTGGATTGTAGTTCGAGAGGTTGTTGCGATTCTGAAATGTTCGTCATACTCGTCCATTGAAAACTGATTTAAAATATTTCCAGGAACTTCTCCATCTGCAACAGATTTAATATCAAGTTTATCAATTGATATTTTTTGTATGTAAGTTTTTTCTTCGTTCTCTTCCATTGTTCTGTACCATCCGCCATATTTGTATTGCGTCAAGTAAATATTATCTTGAGAAACATAAATATTTGAAGTAGCTCCTGTCAAAGTTGTTTCAGAACTTATTTCTCCGTCGTCGATGTCAATCCCTAAAATTGTTGTGAATTGATACGAATAATCTTTTATATCTGAATAAGATATGTCTTCTGCTTGAATTACTTTTTCAACACCATCTTCGTAAAGTGCCGGATAAACTATATCGTCATAAATATATTGATTTGCAATTACATAAACATAATCTCCAATCATTCGCGAATCGAGATAACTTCCAGAAACTGAAATTTCTTTTTCTAATTTAGGTAATTCTCTATCCGAGATATCATATATGTTTATTTTAGTTAATGGTTCATTGTAATTGGGTGCACACTTTTGCAAGTTCCCACATCTACTCGTATCAAAAGTATGCAAAACATAATCTGTTGAAAATGTTACCAATTTATCATTATTTACAAATATTTCTTGAACATTTGATATGTTTATCTCGCTTAGCAATTTCATGTTCTCTGCAGGATATGCGTCGACGATTGCTATTTTTTCGCTTGTTACAGCATATATGTATTTCCCGTCGTTCTTTACAATATCTGCTTCATCAACTCCTTGCACTTGGATGTTTGTTTCTGAATAATCGCTTGCTCCAGAGGTTGGTGCTGATGAATCTGTTGCTGATGCTGACTCAGCCATTGACTTTTGAAGTCCTCCAGAAATTCCTGATTCATAACCCCTTCCAGATATTTGGTTTTCTTTTATGAAATTTTTCAATTCAATTTCAGATTTGAATTTTTGAATATCGACTGAGGTATTGTTTTGGTCTTCTGTTGGAATATTTTGAATTGCGAAGAATGCGAATAAAACTCCAAATACTAAGATTATTGGGATTACAGTTTTAAGAACATTTAAATTTGGTTTCGAGTATTTTGGAGAGATTACAATATGCTTTCTTGCAAGTTTGTACATCGGAATTTTTTTTCCTTTGACGCTCCAGAAAAAGTTTTTTGTTTTTTCAACAAGTCCTGAATCGAGCAATTTTTTTACATTGTACTCTAAAGTGTTCATTGGAATGTTAAGTGCGTCGGATAAATCTTTTTGGCTCGCCTCTTTCACGTCGCTGAGATAATCGAGAATCTTTTTACAAGTGCTATTGCCCATTACTTCTGCGATTTTTTTTGAGCGTTCGTCCTCGAGGTTCATTAAGATGAATTTGTCGTCCATGAAATATATAGAAAAAGGTTATTTATAAATACAGCGAAGAGTTCAAAGAGATTTGAAGTTATGGTTGGGGCGTTTTACCTTAGGTTAAAGTTTCCAAAGTCTTATCGACGCTGAGGTCAGGGGAGCACTTAACTGGTTGTTTCGGGGAGCGTTTAACTTCAACTATTTTTAACACCCAACTTTTTCAGTGCTTTATAGTCAGCGTCGATAAAAATTCTAAATTTAGCGGAAGAACCTTAACCTTATTCGCATAACTTTTGTATATGCTTCAAGAAAGTTTTAGCATTTTCTAAACTCTTATTTGCGGGGTCAAGGTTTGCTTGTGCTAATTTTTGATAGGTAAACTCGCCTCTTTTCTTCTTCTCTGTCTTGAATATTCCTAATAGGATATCTGCTTTTATAATAATATCATCATAGATCTTCAATAATTCTTTATCTACAATTCCCTGAAAAACTAATCTCTTAAATTCCTCATAAGTCTTTTTGTGTTCTTCAGGAGCTTCTGTTTTAATTCCTTTCTTTGCTAAATATGCTTTAGCTGAATAGAAAATACAATAATAAGCGTGAGAAATAACTGAACTATAATATGTTTCTGGTTCTTCTATTTTCATAACCTCTACCTGAATATTCTTATTATTACTTACAAATAGAGCTATATCTGCAAATTTTATTTCATTATTCGCTCTTTCAAGATACAGATTATAGTTTAAATCCATGTTTTATGCCTTCTTTTATCAGTGAATAGAATATGGCTGGATTATGGATTATTAAATGTTTTCTTGCTATTTCCTTCCCTAAATTCTCGTAATCTACTTTAAGCATTTCTAAAAATTCATCTTTTGTTATAATATTACCATGTATTTTTAAAATAGACTTAATTTCCATTGATTTAAAGACAGCTTCAACTATCTTTCTCTTATCTTCTTGCTCAATAAAAACAGCAATATCTAAATCAGAATCCTTTTTCTGTTCTCCAGAAGCATAAGAACCAAAAATAATAATAGAGTAAAAGGGGGTATGTTTATCTAAGCTATCTTCCAATTCTTTAATCGATTTTAAAACTTGTTTTGACATACTTTCTTTATTGTAAGTTTCAAAATAAATATAGACTTTATTATTTTTGTGATTAACAGCATAAAGTTTAGAAGTTCCTATTTTCTTTTCAGTTATTAGTTCCTCGGTTAAAAATGCTTTAATTGCATCCTGGATAACTGAACTTGATTTCTCTTTCGAGAGTCTCTTTACCTTGTTCCAAGAAAGCTCTTTGAATTCATTTCTTTGAAAGGTATTTAATATTTTTAGTTGTTTTTTGGTTAACATTTTTTTTAATTAATTTTATGGCTTATTTATACCTTATTTTAAGTATGATTATACTGCTTTTTAGGTATATAAGTCTTTCTATTAATTTCACCTCAAAGGAGCACATCTGCCCATTTTTGCAGAGTTTACCCTTAACCAACTTTCTAGGCAACTCTTTTAATGAAAAGAACCTTTTCGCTCCACTTATCGTAAAACCGTTAAACTATTTTATGTTCTGATAAGTTTATATATTTGTTTGCATTGTAATTATTATGGAATGGCTTACAAGAAAAAACGGAATTTGGTTGTGTGTAATTGGGATAACAATATTCCTACTTAATTTCTTAACTTATAGTTTATGGGAAATTGATATTGATGTTCTTGGAGCTATGATTTTTATTCTTGGATTAGTCATAGCAATATCTTGTGGAAAATCTATGAAAAAATCATCTGAATTATTCTCAAGAAGAAACGGAGTATGGGTATGTATAATTGCAATAGTAATTACTGCCATATTTGGATATTCGCCATTTCCAGTTCTTAATGGTGATGTTGGGGGAATCTCAGGGTTAGTAGTGTTTGCTTTGGGTTTGATTCTTATAGCTGTGAGATGGAAGCACTAATATTAATTTGCAAATATAGAGAAATATAAAACATATGTTATTCTTCTCTTGACTAATTCTTAATCCTTCAACAACCCTCTCAAAACTTTTTCTGGATTTTTAGATTTCATTACTGCACTTGATAAAGCAATTCCTGAAGCTCCTAACTTCATCGCTGTGTTGATATCTTTTTTAGAATGAATCCCTGCACCGACGAGAAATTTGGTTTTTAGTTTCTTGGAAATTTTTTTTATTAATTCTGGTTTTGCCTGTGATACGGAAATTTTTCCGGCGACTAATTCGGGAGGTTCAATTATAATATAATCTGGTTTTAGTTTTTGTATTTTTTGGGCTTCTATTAAACTCGCGACAAAAACCATTGTTCTTAATTTTATTTTCTTGCAGTGTGCTATTGTTTGTTTCATAATTTTAAAATTAATTTTGTGTTCAGAATGATTCAGAAATGTTCCCACTGCTCCTGCATCTTTAACTGCTTCTGGAAGAACATAACCAGTGTTTCTCCCTTTTTCAAACACATCAACATGCTGGGAGTAAATTTTTAATTTAGTATTAAATTTTAATTCGTTAATGTCTGTCGGCTGAACTCCGACGATAATTTCTTTGTCAACCTTTTGAATTATCTTCGCCAGTTTCAAAACATCTTTTCCTTGTTTGTATGTCTTAAAATTTATTACAAATATTGGTTTCATTTTGTCACACTCTTTATTATTAGAAGAAGTTAGTGGATTTAAATGTTTTGAATTAATTATTTTTTGATTAATTTATCGTATTCATCCCTGCCCAATTTAATCTGTTTTAAAATAGTGTTTAATAATCCTTTACCAATATTTTCATTTGCATGAATTGGGACAACAGTTCTTCTTCCATCAGGATGTTTAAATCTTACATGACCCCCTTTACCATGAATTTTTTCAAAACCCAATTTCTCTAAAATCTTACATAATTCTCTACCAGAAATAAGTGTGAGCTTTCCCATAATTCAATTAGGAATATCTATTCTTTGAATTCCAACAAATTTCATGGGTTTGATATCTTCTTTATCTGCTTCTAAACAAACTTCAATTGCTTCTCTAATTCTGTCTAATACTTCTTGAAGAGTTTTGCCTTGGGTATGACACCCCTGAATCTCTGGAACATTGGCTACATATAATCCATCTTCATCTTTTTCTATAACTACATTAAATTCCGTCATAAAACATATAATCTGGTTGGATTAATAAACATTTCTATTTAGTAAGTATTTGTGAAATTCGCTATGTTTTTTGAATTTCATTTCATCACACTCTTTATTATTAGAAGAAGTTGGTGGATTAAAATTCTCAGATGATTGCGATGCAGTCAAAAA
The DNA here is from genome assembly GCA_964357655.1 of Candidatus Woesearchaeota archaeon. Lineage (GTDB taxonomy): Archaea > Nanobdellota > Nanobdellia > Pacearchaeales > GW2011-AR1 > CAYHMF01. The sequence continues at coordinate 9,780 of CAYHMF010000017.1, forward strand.
AGCTACTGAAGGACTATCTACTAAAAAAGAATATGGAAGGGGTTTTGGTCTTAGGACTTCCAAGAATCTTGTTCTTGATGGATTAAATGGAGAGATGTATGTACTATCAAGAAAGGGTGCTATAATATTTAATCCAAAAGACAAAAAGAAAAATCAAGAAATTATGAAAAAACCATTAAAAGGAACTTTAATATATATGCGTTTTAGTGCTCCGAAGAAAAGCTTAAATATAATAGAGTATGTAGAATAGCATGGAAAAGATAAGAAAAGTCTCTGTTTTTGACAAATTAGGAGAGAGGATATTTACTAGAATGACTATGCAAGATTTTCTTAGTGAGATCTCTAAATTAAAAGAGAAAAAAGTCATTTTAGATTTCAATAAAATCAAGTTTATATCTCGCTCCTGCACTGATGAATATGTAAAATTTATACAAAATACTGAGAAAGAGATTAAATCAATTAATCAATCTCAAGATGTACTTATGATGATTAAGGTTGTGGAAAGGGGATTAAATTCTTTTTCAGTAAGCAGAACTAATAGTAATTCTAAAAATATTCTTTGCAGAAATTAATAAAGATATCGATTAATTCTGCTCTTTTGGAAAGCAAGGGATTCGGCTTGCTTGAAGTTGGAATTGCGTGGATAATTGGTTGGTTTATATTGTGGTTGTTTGGATTGGTTTTTGTGAATTGAAAAGAAGACAAAGTAGAAAATCTATTTTTTATTTATAAAATTAGTTGCTATTCCTATTTTATTAAACATTTTTTTCATGCTAACAAAATATCTGATTGTAGAATCTATATCTTTTATCCATAATCTCGCGAAAGTTCTTTCAGCAGGATATTTTTTCTTGCTAAATAAGATTTGAGTCATTCCATTTGGGATTTTTTTTCTCCCTATAATCTTTGGCAACATTATTTTTTCTTTTTCAATGCTAAAAAGTCCTCCATCATGTAAGATTATATCCAAATTTTCTGAATCAAATGTGCATGCTCCATGATTAATAATCCATTCATCAATAATTTCTTTATCTAATTTTGTTATCTTTTTTCTTTTTATTTTTTCCATTTTATAGACAAATTCATTAAATATAAAGCAACCTAAATTCGGTTGCTCATCTTTTTGATAATATTAACCCTTACAATCTAAGTTGGCAGAAATTCGGCCTGCAGGGATGCAGCACATGGCTTTGCATATTTTTTACCGTTATAAATCTCAGGCACATGGCCTTTTTTATTTTCTTGAGATTATGATTACTGATTGGTTGGAGAGGTTTTGCTTATTTCTTCTATTCTTTCTAATGCTCTATCAATTGCTTTTATCTTTTCTTTGAGGGAGTTCTCCTTTGCAGTTTTCCTCTGCTCAGAATTCTCACTTGCAATCTCTGCTTTTTCTATCTCTCTTTGTTTTAATCTTTTAGTTCTCTCAATATCTTGCTGAATATCATTTTCCCAGTCAGATAGATCTTTTTTTAATTCTTCAACTTTCTGCTCTTTTGTTCTCACATCATCATCTAATTCAAGACTCTTTGAAATAATATCTATCTTCTTTTGAGTCAGTCTTTCAACAATGCTATATCTTGATTGGCTTTCGCTCATAAAATATTAAACTAAGAATAATTTATATAATTAATACGTACTTTTTTGCACCCTCAAAAAATCATTCAATTAATAATTCCCTTTTCTCTCGTATCCTTTATGATTTTCCTATACTTCTAAAATAATCTGAAGGACTTTTAACTGCCCTCCTGAAACATTTGTGTAGAATCCTCTTGATCCAGGAGTTAGCTTAATCATAAATAGATTAGTGATTCCATATTCTTTCTCATAATACCTATATATTGGAAGTTTTTTTGATATTGGGAGTCCTGTCCTATGTTCTTTTAAGAATGCAATTGCCTTTAGAATTAAAGAGTATAATTTCTCATTAGTCTTGTTTCCATTTTGCAATTCTGATTCAATCTCAGTCTTAACTCTAAATAATTCAGGAGATAACTGTACGACAAATTCTTTTTCCATTAAATACTTACAGATCTTTGTATTAACTCATTTAATTTCTTGTTATTGGGAAATATCCAGATAATTTTATCATTGTCAAACATAATCTTGTTTGAATTTTCAAGATATCTTAAAATAAGCTTGAATGTCTGATACTGCATCTTTTTTGGAAGAGCTTTCCATAACTGCATTCTTGTTGGATACTCTTTCATCTCCTGAATAACTTTTTCTACTGTTAATATAGAGTCTAACTGCGGATAATGTAGTATGTTTTCCATTGTATACACTTATACAACTAAGTTTTTAAACCTTTCGTAAGATTTCTTTTTCCCATCAAGATAAGCTATTATTATTTTCCTTCCATCACTATCCTCAGCAAGATATGAATAAATTTCCTGACCTTTTTCTAAGCAACAGCCTTCTGCAACTAATTTATTTATTGAAATTGAAAAAGTAGCTCTTTTCAAAGGAACAGAACTATTAATAGCCATAAGAACATCAAGACTTAATGAAAGATACGCTATGAAGCTATCTAAAATTATTCAAGTTGGCTATGCAAGAGTTAATCAACTTCTTACCTTATTTGATAAACTTAAACTTATTGAATTTATAGATATGAACGGCAGAACAAAGGGAGTAAAACTAACCAAAAAAGGCGAAGAGATTGCAGATACTTTAATCTCAATTAGAAGACAATTAGTTTAAATTATTTTTTTACCCATTCCAGCACCCTTTAACTTAACAATACAACTTAACCGTAACATTTATATAGCATTATATATAATTTTATATCATATGATACAAAAATATAGCGATTTAAGAGTATTGGAGGTTTTTTTCAAAGAACCAATGACAATGCATTTTATAAGAGAATTAAGCAGAAAAATTAATCTTTCTGCACCCTCAGTTAAGATAATAGTTGATAGGTTAATTCAGAGTGGTTTAATCAAATTAAGAAAATCAAAACCCTTTGATGGATATGTTGCAAATAGAGAAAATGATTCTTTCTTTTTTTACAAGAAAGCTTTCAATCTTTGGAGTTTAGAAAAATTAAAAGATTCAATTGTAAATTCTCTTCATCCAAAAGCAATTGTGTTATTTGGAAGCTATTCCAGAGGCGAAGATATAGAATCCAGTGATATTGATATTTTAATCATATCAAATGTCAAAAAAGAACTTAAACTTTCAAGCATAGAAAAAGAATTAAAGAGAAGCGTGAATATAATGATTGTTAAAGACTTAAAAGAATTAGACCAATTAATTGTGAATAAAATTCATAACGGAATTGTTATTTATGGAGAAATTTAATATGGATGATAAAATTTTTAGGATAAGTAAAGATATGGCAAGAGCAAAAGATTTGTTGGACATTTCAATTGAGAGATTAGATATAATAAAAATTCTTCCAAAAGACAAGACCTATAAAATTCTAGAAGAATATTATGAAATTTTTCTTGGATTAATAACTGCAATAATGTATTCAGAGGGGTATAAAACTTTGAGCCATGTTTCAGCTATTGATTATATTTCTAACAATTGTAAATCAATCTCCAAAAATCAGATCAGGATAATTGATTCAGTAAGAAAATTAAGGCATGGAATTGTTTATTATGGAAAGAAAATCAAAGAAGAATACTTAATAAATAATGAAGATAAAATTAATGAGATTATCAATATTTTAATCAAATATGTTAAGGAAAGAATTTGTAAAAACAAATAATCTAATTAGATTTACCTTTTCACTTCCTCATCCATTTATAATTCAATTTCCAAAATATTGCAAAGTAAATCACAAACAAGATTCCTGCACTTCCTGTGTGGAAAACTCCAACTGCAAAGTCCTTGGAATAATAAGCTCCAATTAAAATTATTAGATAGATTCTTAGTATGTTAAGACAGAACACACTGATAATTCCAGGAATAAACATCAGAATTGCCTTTTTATGGTTCAAGATTTCCCAATCATAAGATACTGCAAAAACATACAAAAATGCAAATAAAAACATTGAAGAAATTCCAGAACAAGGTTGTGCGATTCCAACTCTAAAAATATCTATTCCTACAACTGGAGTTTCTTTAGCTAGATTGATATAAGCATTAAAATTAATATTAAGGAGAAAATAAACACTTTTTGTGATTACATAACTAAAAAAATACCAAGAGTTATGAAGGAATTGTATAATAAAATAAATTAATCCTCCTAGTGCCAAAAACATTGCAATTCCTTTAAGTGATAGATTTTTCATAAATTCCTTTCCAAAAACACTTGTCATTAAGAAAACTAGTATTACAAACAAGAAGACATATCTTAAAATTACAAATGAATAAATCGAGCTCTCAACAAGGGGGATATTACTAGAGATGAATTTAGTAAAGAAGATATAGATAATAAATACCAATGCAGTTAGTATACTAAAAATAATCGAATCCTTGTTATTAGTATGGAATTTCTTTATATTTAGTATTTTATCCTTGTAAATAATAAATAACAAAACTATGCTAGCCATAAAAGCAGCAGCCAAATCAACAATAATGAACAACTTTGGAAGATGAGATAAGATAAACTCTTCAGAAGGATTACTAGCAAGAATTAATTGAATAAGAATTAAAAGTACTATGAATATGCTAGATTTTGCAATTAATTGTTTAAATTCTTTAGAGAAGTTTGAATAATTCCTATCTCTTGTTTTCGAACTTCTCTTAGAAATTTTTTTGGATTTTGCTAATTTCTCTATAGAGAAGTTTGAATAATTCATTTTTTGAAAATTAAATTTAAGTGGAAATTTA
>CAYHMF010000018.1:0-13459 GCA_964357655.1 Candidatus Woesearchaeota archaeon
CTCTCATCTGTTCTGGAAGCGAGTTGTAAATCATTAAAGCATCATCTCCCCTAATTAAAGTTGGAGTTTTTTCTTGAACTTGCCATTCGAGATTTAATGCTTTATTTTTTGCCATGTTTTTATCTCCTAAAAATAGCCTCTGCTTCTTTATAATTTTCATTTATTTTTGCAATTTGCATGTCTCTTATCTTTTGAAGTTCAGTTAATTTTTTATTGAAAAACGCTTGCGAACCGCCGAAGGCGGTTGAAACCAAAACCACCCGACCATTATCGTCAGAGGCCGCCAAGTTAACGAGGTTCGAATTAAGATTCAAGTAACTGTCAAGATACAACCTAGACAGACCAGAATTTCTTGTATAAATATTTCTGTTGCCATTACCAACTTTTGTTGGAAGTCCTGTTTTAAAATTAACATCTTCAGAATTAAAATTCGCCCCATTTAGTTCATTTAAAACTGGAGCATAAGTAATTTCGGCATTTTCTTTTAATTTGAAAGCTAATCCCTGAGGTGAATCTTGGTCTTTTACAAGTTCAAGATCGTAAAGTGGAATTACAACAGGCATTTTTGCCTTTTTTCCAAGTCGATCATTAACTTGTTTCATTAAATTTCTAGCTAAATATGAATTAGGATTTTTTTCTGTTCTCAAAACTAAACCAGTGTCTTCGTATGTTCCTATCAAATCTAAAGCCTCAATTCTAATTGCAGTTTCTAAATCGCCTTGACCTGCAACTCTAACTCCGAATGGAAGTTTGCTTTGAACAGCGACATTATAAAAAGAATTTGAACCTTTAACAATATTTTTAGAATAATCTGCTATTTGCAATACTGGAATATCTGGGTAATCTTTTCGAATAGAATCGTTTATTTCTTTTCCTTGTTCTCCGCCAAAAAATCCTATTTGAGGGATATCTTTTGAAATTGCAATTAGGGGGTTTGCCTGATTTACTGGAAATTCATTTGCTTTCATACTTTTTCCACAAAATTGAGGTTTATAAATCTTTCTATTGTGTTGTCTTTTAAAAGAGGTGACAAAAATATATGGGAAACTCTTAAAAACCATCTTTCTTTTTTTAAAACATGGAAAAAGACCAACAAGAACTTATTTTTAAGTTGAGCATGTTTGAACAACAAATGCAACAGATGCAACAACAACTTCAGGCTGTTGAACAAGGAATCACGGAATTGAATATGTTGAATCGAGGACTTGATGATTTGAAAAGTTCTGTGAATAGAGATATTCTTGCACCAATTGGAAGGGGAGTATTTGCAAAGGCGAAACTTCTTTCTGAAGATTTAGTCGTCGACATAGGAAATAAAACACTAATCAAAAAAACAATTCCTGAAACTCAAAAAATAATCAACGAGCAAACAGAAAAACTTGAAGAAGTTAAAATAGAATTGAATAATAATCTTCAAGATTTGGGAGGAGAATTTAATAAGATAATTCTTGAATCTCGGCAAATAAAAGAAAAAGAGTGATTGTTTTCTTTTAACTAAACTTTAAAAAGTTCTGTTTATTAATATTAAAATGTTTGAGATGCTTATTAACCCAAAGAGTGACGAGAAGAGACCTTGGAAAATGTTTTTCATTGGACTGCTTTACGCATTTTTGTCGTTGGTGCTTGTAAAAATTTTTTTTGGAGACGATTTTGTTTTGTCGCAATATTCTGGAATGATTGTAGTTACATTTTGCGTGATGTTTTCGTTGCCTTTTATGTATTATATGATAAAAGAAGAGGAAGAAGAGGACGAACAAATTGAAGGATTTTTTAGGGTGTGGAAAACGCACAAAGATTCTATGTTCGCATTTTTGTGGCTTTTCTTTGGATTTGTCGTCGCATTTTCTTTCTTTTTTGTTTTATTCGGAGATAGCACATTATTCAATGCCCAAATAGGAACTTACTGCATGATAAATAGTCCTGGAAATTTTGAAGGATGCGTCGGGGAATATTCTTTTGAAAAAGTATTTACTCCAACTGGTGCTGCTACAGAAGGCGTGAGATTTTTGTCAATTATTGAAAATAATGTTTTTGTAATGATTTTTACATTAGTATTCTCTTTAATTTTTGGGGCAGGAGCTATTTTTGTATTAGCATGGAACGCGAGCGTTATTGCAGCGGCAATTGGGATGTTTACAAAATATCATTTAAGTGAAATTCCTTGCGGTTTAATTCGGTACATGATTCATGGTTTCCCAGAAATTGCGGCATACTTTGTTACTGCTCTCGCCGGAGGAATTTTCGGTGCAGGAGTTATCAGAAATGGTTTAAGAAGCCCAAAAAATTTAAAAGTGTTCGAGAATGTGATGATTCTCATTTTTATTTCAATAATATTTTTAGCAATCGCGGGATTAATTGAAGTTTATTTTACTCCTAATGTTATGTCTTTCTTGTCTAAAATTAAAATTTGTGGTTAGAAATATATTAGGAATATCAAACTATAACAACGTTTAAATAGAACTATTTTTTACATAAAACATGATTAAAAAAGAAGAAAAGGTTGAAAATAAAATTGTAATTAATGAAGATAAACAAGAAAAAATTGTGGCTCCGGAAATTGCTAAAAAAGAGGAAGAAAATTCTAAAAATTTAACCTCGGCTCCTATTGTGAAAGAGAACTTTGCAAAATTCAAAAAATCGCAAAATTCTCATACAGAGCATTTTGAAAATTCCGTCGAAAAAGAAAGAAATCGGAATGATTCAAACTTCTCTAAAGACGAATTAGAAGAAAGAAAAGAAAAAGTTATTAGTTTTTTGAAACAAAAGAAAGATTGGGTATTTTATTTAATTCTGGCATTTATTGTTTTTATTAGCGTTTATATTAGAACTAGAAACATTCCAAGGTTAAAAGATATCTCGACGGGAACTTGGACTCTTGGTCCAGATTTAGACCCCTTTTTATTTCTTCGGTGGGCAGAATATATTGTTGAACATGGGAAACTATTTGCTATGGATAGTATGCGAAATGTTCCTCTTGCAGATATTTGTTCTGGTGTTACTTGTGGCCCAATAAACACAGCTGGAGAAATGAAATTGCTTTCTTACATGATTGCTTGGTTCCATAACTTTCTCTCATTTTTCTCCAATGAGATTACATTAACTTATTCTGCAATTTGGTTTCCAGTGTTTATGGCGGCTTTAACAGCTGTGGCTTTTTTTCTTTTTGCAAGAAAAATATTTTATAAAGAAGACAAATTAACGAAAAACTTAATCGCATTGATTTCTACTGCCATATTTGTTTTAATCCCTTCTATGCTTCCCAGAACAATCGCGGGGATTCCTGAAAAAGAATCTGCAGCTTTCTTTTTTATGTTTATGGCGTTTTATTTCTTTTTAGAATCATTTACACAAGAGAAATTTAAGAAGGGTCTGACTTTTGGAATTCTCGCCGGAATTTCTACTGCTGGAATGGCTTTAATTTGGGGAGGGATGATTTTTATTTTCTTTACAATTCCAATAGCAGTATTACTTGCATTTATCCTGGGGAAAATTGAAAAAGAAAAATTAATTATTTATTTTTCGTGGCTTGCTACATCATTTATTTTTATGATGCCTTTTTCAACAAGATACACTTTTAAGAACTTAGTTATGTCTACTTCAACAGGTTTGGCGATTGGAATTTTCATCATTATTTTTATAAGTTTACTTGTTATGAAAAATGATAAATTAAAAAATCTACGAGAAAAAACAAAATTACCCAAAGAATTATTTTATGTAATTGTTTCTGTGATTATTTTGATTGTATTAATATCAGTTTTTTTAGGTCATTCATTTGTATTTGACCAAATCTCAGGAATTACAAATTCTTTAATTACGCCTATGACTACTAGATTTGGTTTGACTGTTGCAGAAAACAAACAACCTTATTATGAGGGGGAATGGGAGGGGAGCTTTGGTCCAATTAAATTTAATATTCCATTATTTTTCTGGTTATTTTTTATTGGATCTGTTGTATTATTCAATAATTTAATAAAAAGCTTGAATAAAAAAGAAAGAATAATTTTAACCTTTAGTTATATTATATTTTTGATGTCTTTGATATTTAGCAGATATTCTCCAAGTAGTATTTTAAATGGTGTGAATGGCTTAAGTTTACTAATTTATTTTGGAGGGGTTTTAATTTTTATTGGAAGTGCTTGTTATATTTACTATAAAACGTACAATGAAGGAAAATTTTCTGAATTTAAAAAATTTAGTTTTTCATACATTTTGTATTTCATAATTCTTACTTTAGGAATTGTTGGGGCAAGGGGGGGGATAAGGCTAATAATGGTTCTCGGGGCAATTAGCCCAATTGCCGTAGCATTCTTAATTGTTAAATCTTCTAAAAAATATTTGGATGAAAAGGAAGATATGGCTAAATTCTTTTTTGGGATATTTGCAGTAATTATTTTAGTTTCTTCGCTTTTTACCTTCTGGGCATATTATGAATCAGACAAGGCAACTGCAGAAAATTTTGCTCCTGGAATATATCAGTGGCAATGGCAAAATGCAATGAGTTGGGTAAGGGAAAATACTTCGGAAGACGCGGTTTTTGCTCACTGGTGGGATTATGGTTATTGGGTTCAGAGTATTGGTGAAAGATCGACTATCCTCGACGGTGGAAATGCTATAGTATACTGGAATCATTTAATGGGGAGATATGTTTTAACTGGTGATGATGAACAAAAGGCTCTTGAATTTTTATATGCCCACAACGGAACTCACCTCTTAATTGATTCTACTGAAATTGGAAAATACACTGCATATTCAAGCATTGGTGCCGACGAAAATTATGACAGATTCTCGTGGATTTCAACTTTCTTACTAGATGAAAAACAAACGCAAGAGACGAATAATGAAACAATATATATCTATCCTGGTGGAACTGTTTTGGATGAAGATATGATTATTGAAGAAAATGGAAAAGAAATTTTTCTTCCAAAAAAGAATGCGGGAATCGGTGCGATAATTTTGAGAAAAAATGCTGAAGGAAATTTCCTTCAGCCAGAAGCAATTCTTGTTTATAATGGAAAACAATACTACAAGAAATTAAGATTTGCTTATATCGACGGAGAATTAAAAGATTTTGATTCTGGATTAGATTCTGGAATATTTGTCTTTCCGAGAGTTGAACAAAATGGAATTAATAAAATAGGTGCTCTGCTTTATTTAAGTAAAAGAACAGTTCATTCTCGATTAGCTCAATTATATTTATTTGACCAAAAATCAGATTATTTTAAACTCACTCATGTTGAAAGTTCTTTTATAGTAGAAAATTTAAGACAACAAGGATTAGAAGTTGGAGAAATTATTTATTACCAAGGAATTCAAGGACCGATTAAAATTTGGGAGATTAGTTATCCTAAAAATATTGAAGTAAATCCTGATTATTTGTTGACTGATTTCCCCGATCAAGAAATTAATATTGCAAAAACTGGAGAATACTGATGGAACCATTATTGATAATCCCTATTCTCTTGGCATTTATCTCAACGTTGTTTGTAATTCCATACTGGATAAAAAAGGCGGAGAAGGCAGGACTTGTTTGGAAAGATATGCATAAAAAAGAAGGGACAAAAAAAGTAGTTGGTTCTGGGGGGATTGGAATTCTCGTCGGATTTACTTTGGGTGTTTTGACTTATATTGCCCTAAAAACTTTTGTTCTTAAGACCGACGTAACTACTGTAGAAATTTTTGCATTGCTAGTTACAATTTTGATTTCTGGAATAATTGGATTAATGGATGATTTTTTAGGGTGGGTTCAGGGAGGACTATCGGCAAAATTGAGAATTTTTCTTTTATTTATTGCCGCAATTCCTTTAGTAGTTATAAATGTTGGAGAGTCGACGATGATGGGGATTGAATTTGGATTGTTCTACCCTTTGTTGTTAATACCAATTGGAATCGTCGGTGCCTCGGCATCGTTCAATTTTCTCGCCGGATATAACGGGCTTGAAGCGAGCCAAGGAATTATTATTCTTTCGGCATTATCGTTAGTAACGTGGTTGAACGATAATAGTTGGCTAAGTTTAATTTCATTAATAATGGTTGCCTGTTTGATTATATTTTACATGTTCAATAAATATCCTGCAAAAATTTTCCCTGGGGATGTGCTAACATATCCAATCGGTGCACTTATTGCAATTATTACTATCTTAGGAAATATAGAAAAAATTGCGATCTTCTTTTTTATTCCCTATATTCTTGAAACATGCCTTAAAGTAAGGGGGCGATTGAAAAAATATAGTTTTGCGAAGGTAAACTCGGATGAAAGCTTGGAAATACCTTATGAAAAATTTTATGGTTTAGAACATATTGCAGTTTATTTATTGAAAAAAATTAAAAAAAATGGGAAAGTTTATGAAAAAGACGTCGTATACCTAATAAATTTATTTCAAATATTAATCATTGTTCTTGGTTTTTTGCTTTTTGGTAAAGGATTATAAAATGTTCAAGAAATTATTTTCGGGGGAATTATTTAGGGGGAGTTTTATTTTAATTTCATTAATTTTTTTGGGAAATGTTTTGAGTTATGTCTTTCAATTTACAATGGCGTGGATGCTTGGCCCTGAAGATTATTCTATTCTTGCTACGATTACAAGTATAATAGCTATTTTTGGGATATCTACACTCTCCCTTCAAACAATTATTGCAAAGCGTACAACGGAATTAAGGGTTCAAAAAAAAATTGGAAATATAAAATGGATGTTTAAATTCCTTGCATTTAAAACATTTTTATTTTCCCTTATCAGTTTTGGAATTTTTTCATTAATATCTTATCTGTGGTTATCAAAATATCTAAAAATATCTTTTCCCCTTCTGATATTGACAGGAATATTTATCTTTGGAGCCTTTTTATATCCTGTGGCAGCGGGAATTTTACAAGGCACTAAAAAATTTAAAGGTCTTGGTTTCAGCTTCATTGTGAATGGATTATTTAAATTAATTGTTGGAAGTTCTTTAGTTTTTATTGGATGGAAAGTTTATGGGGCGGTTTTAGGGTTTATTGTAGGAATAATGATGTCTTTTATAGTTATATTCCCTTTTTTGAGAGATATTTGGGTTGTTGAAGAATCAGAAGAAAAATTTGAACTTTTTTCAAACACGAATTTATTCACTTTTTTTGCGATCATCCTTTTTATATTAATGTATAGCTTAGATGTTATCTTCGCTAAAGCATTCTTTTCTGCACAGATATCTGGAGAATATGCCGTAATTTCTTTGCTTGGGAAGATTATTTTGTTTCTGAATATGTCTATCGGAAATGTTATGTTTCCTATAAACTCCGAAAGATTTATCTGTGGGAAGGAAACCAAAGGAATTTTTAATAAATCACTTTTATTAGTTTTTTTAATTTGCGGATTTTCACTATTAATTTTCTTTCTTTTTCCAGAATTTGTAGTAAATACTCTTTTTGGAGAAAAATATGCTGCTGGAGAAGGAATTCTTTTCTATGTTGGCTTCGCATTTAGTTCTATATCTTTATTAAATATTTTTGTTCTTAACACAATTTCTAAGAATGAATTTAAATTCCCTCAGCTCGGCTTTCTTTTAATTAGTCTAATTATTCAAATAGCTTTATTATCATTATTTCATAAAACAATAATCCAGTTTAGTATAGCTTTCATGGTATCTACAACAATTACTCTTTTAGGGAGTATATTCTTTCTCAATCCACCACGAGAATATTTTTAAGGGGCAATTGAATTTTTTAAGAATGAAACTTTCGATTATTATTCCCATGTATAATTCAAAGGATATAGCAAAAAATATTTCTGCTGTAACCAAATCTCTCGATAGTGTGACAAAAGATTATGAAGTTATATTAGTAGATGATGGTAGCATCAATGATTGTTTTAAAAAAGCTAAGAAGATAATAAATAAAAAATTAAAAGTTATCGGGTATGAAAAAAACCAAGGTAAGGGATATGCAATAAAGTATGGATTTAAATTCACAAAAGGAGATTATATTGCATTTGTTGATTCTGGTAGAGATATAAACCCTATACAACTTGGGGGGTTTATAAGAATAATGGAAAAAGAAAATGCGGATATTGTCATCGGTAGTAAAAGACATAAAGATTCTAAAGTTCATTATCCACTAATAAGAAAAATTATGAGTAGAACTTATCAATTTATAAATAAAATTTTGTTTGATCTTAAAATTCAAGATACTCAAGTTGGGATGAAACTTTTTAAGAGAAAAGTAATGAAAAGAATCTTCCCAAAAATAGCAATAAAAAGATTTGCTTTTGATCTTGAATTATTAGTATTATCAAAAAAATATAATTTTAAAATAATTGAAGCTCCAGTAATTATGAGGCATAGGTTCAAGAGTACTATAAATTCTTTGGCAGTATTCTGGATGCTTTTGGACACAATGGCTATTTTTTACAGAATGAGAATATTGAGGTGGTATGACTGACTTTGTCCGGAATAGATTTTTCAAAACCGAAAAATAGTTATTCTCAAGAAAATTAGATTGGATAATTTGTTGATACATATCCAATCTAATTACAATAATGAATTGGAAGAACAACTAATTAAACTTTTCCATTCTTCAGATTTGCCTTTGCATTTTAATCATAAGGGAAATAAACAATTCACAAATTATCAAAGAATTTCATTAATAATTATTTTCCGTCGAGAAAATAAACCAATTAGAGATTTTATTGATTGGTTGAAAGAGAGTAAATGGTTTTCTTGGCTTGGATTGAGAAAAATTCCAAAGAAAAGCACGTTTCATGATTGGTTGAATTTATTTGATATAAAATTAATCAGAGAACTGATTAATTTTTCCGTCGATAAATCTAATTTAAAAGTTACCGCCATCGACGGCTCGGGAATTGATACAAATTTTAAATCATCTTACTTCAAAAAGAGATTAGATGACTTTGGAGAAAAATTAAAAAATAGCTATCATAAATTAGATATCGTCGTCGATGTTTATGGAAAAAAGCAGATTATCAATTATTCTTTTTTGTTAAAAAATCGCCACGACAGTTTCGTGGCTAAAAAATTACTGAAGAAAATAAAATTTAGAAAATGCAAGATTCTTGCGGACAAAGGTTATCCAGATTACAACTTTATCGAAATGTCGAAGACAAAACAGAATAATTTTATTTCTCCTCCGAAGAATTATGGCGGGAAATGTCGGCAAGATAATTTTAAAAGAGAAAGAAAAATTAGGAACTTTGAGTCTAATAAACCAATTTATCGACGGAGAGTTATCGTTGAATGTGTTTTTTCGTCTTTGAAAAGAAAACAGAATCTAAAATTAAGAAGCAGATTAGGTTATATGAAAAAAAGAGAGATGGGTTGGCATGTTTTATTTTATAATATCCGAAGAAACATTGAGTTTGATGGAACTGAAGTTAAAGAAAATTTATCTTTTTATTTTTTAATTTTTGAAATTTGGGTTATTCCGGACAAAGCATTTTGGTAAAAAGATTTTTAAATAAACTTTACTAAAAAATAAGATGAAATGCGTAATATTATGTGGTGGGCAGGGTATGAGGATGGGTGATTTGACTAAAGAAATGCCAAAACCTCTGTTAATGGTAGGAAACAGACCAATGTTATGTAGACTTATGGACCACTATGCAAAATATGATATAACTGAATTCATTCTATGTGTAGGTTATTTAGGAGACAAGATAAAAGATTACTTTAAACAGAATCCTGTAAAATATAAAGTGCAAATTATAGAAACAGGTAATGAATCCACAAAAGTAGAAAGATTGCTTAAGGTTAAAGACCTACTAGATGAAGAATTCTGTGTTGCTTATGGAGACGACCTATCTGATGTGGATTTAGGTAAATTAAAACAATTCTATGAAAAAAAGAAAAAGATAGCGGTTTTAACTGCGATTAGGCCTCACAACCCATTTGGAATTTTAGAAATAGATAGTAAAACCGGATTAATTAGAAGTTTTAAAGAAAAACCAGTTATGAGTGAATGGATAAATGGAGGGTATTTTATATTTAATAAAAAGATTTTTGATTATTTTTCTGAAGGAGATGAATTGGAGAAGGAAATTTTTGAAAAATTAGTGAAAAAAAATGAAATTGGGGCATATCGGCACGCTGGTTTTTGGAAATCAATGAATAATCTAAAGGATTATAAAGAGCTAAATTTAATGTATGGGGGGGAAATTATAACATGAAAGGTTTTTGGAAGGACAAAAAAGTATTTGTTACTGGCGGAACAGGATTTATAGGAACCTGGCTAGTAAAAAAACTTGTTGATGAAGGTGCAGAGGTTATTTGCTTGGTTAAAGAAATGCCAAAAGACTGCAATTTTATCCAACTTGGTTTGGACGGAAAAACAACACTTATTTTTGGAGATCTTTTAGATATAAATCTCATAAAATTAACATTTGATAAATATAATATTGATAGTGTATTTCATCTGGCTGCTCAGCCTTTGGTTCAGATTGCACTAAAGAAACCATTGGAGACACTGGAAATAAATATTATGGGAACTGTAAATGTGCTGGAAGCCTGCAGATTAAATTCAAACATAAAAAGAATTGCCATTGCTTCAAGCGATAAAGCCTATGGCTCTAGCGATAAACTTCCCTATGATGAGAGTATTCCATTAAAAGGCGAATATCCCTATGATGTTTCTAAATCATGCACTGATTTAATATCTCAATCCTATGCTAAAACCTATGGAATGCCGATTGCAATAACCAGATGCTCAAATATCTATGGCGGAGGAGACTTAAATTTTGACAGAATTATTCCTGAAACAATAAAACATATAATACATAATGAAGAAATTTTGATAAGAAGCAATGGAAAATTTATAAGAGAGTTTTTTTACGTTAAAGATGCAGCCCATGCCTATGTTACCCTTGCAGAAAAAATTGAAGAGTTAAAGTTAAAGGGAGATGCTTTTAATTTTGGTACTGACAAACCAGTTGTTATTCTTGATTTAGTAAATGCTGTGATTAAAGTTTCTGGAAGTAAAAATGCCAAGGTCAATATTCTAAATACAGTTAAGGCAGAGATAAAAGACCAGTATTTATCCTCTGAGAAAGCCAGAAAGACTCTGAATTGGAAACCAAAATATACCTTGGAAGAGGGTTTGAAAGAAACCTATGATTGGTATAAAGATTATTTTAAAAAGTAATACTCATGAAAATGAAATATTTTCAAATACAAGAAAATCAGAGATTTTCTGTACAGAAAAACCAAAATGTTTTTCTTGTATTAGCAATAAGAGGTATTGCTTAATATCATGAAATTTTCAGTTATAATTCCTCTAAGAAAGATAGGTGATTATCTAAGAGAGTCTATTCCTCACTATGAAAATCAGACATTTAAGGATTTTGAGATAATTATTGTCTCTGAAGCAGATGAAACTGAAAAATTTCCAAATACAAGAATAATCAAAGTTGGCCAGGTGCCTCCTTCTGAAAAAAGAAATATAGGTGTTCAAAATGCTAAGGGGGAAATAATAGCTTTTATTGATGATGATGCTTTTCCAGATAGGGACTGGTTAAAAACAGCTGTAAATGATTTTAAGGATAAAAATATCGTTGCTGTTGGAGGGCCAAGCATAATTCCTCCAAATGCAACCTTTTTTCAAAGAGTTTCTAATAAAGTTTATGAATTAAGTTCTGGAAAGACAGGAATGAGATATGGTCAAGAAAATAGGCAAGAGATAGATGACTGGCCAACTTGTAATTTTTTTGTCAGAAAAAAAGATTTTCAAAAAGTAAAGTGTTTTGACTCTCAGTATTGGGGAGGAGAGGATACACAGTTATGCTACTCTTTGCTTAATTTAGGCAAAAAAATGATATATAATCCTAATCTGATAATCTATCACCATCCAAGGAAAACACTAAAACAGCATTTGAAACAAACTTATTTTTGGGGAATGTGGCGTGGTTTCTTCATGAAGATGCATAAACAGTCAAGACATTTAGTATTCTTTATACCTGGTTTATTTGTTTTAGGTTTATTAGCAGGATTTTTCTTATCTTTTTTTAGTATTGTTCTAAAAAATATTTATCTTGCAGTGTTGGCAGTATATGCTATCTATCTATTAATAACAGGCATAAGAACCAGAAGCGTAAAGCTATTTTTACCTGTAATTTTTACGACATTTTTAACACAAATTTCCTATGGACTTGGATTCTGGAAGGGAATACTTTCTGGAAAAGAAGGTCCAATCAAAAAAACACTAAATCCTGCTGAAAAGATGGCAATCAAAAAATGAAACTATCAATTGTAATTCCCACATATAATAACGAACTAACAATAAAAGAATGCCTAGAAAGCATCTTCTTACAAGATTTCCCTAAACAGGATTTTGAAGTTCTTTTTATCGATGGAGGAAGCACAGACAACACATTAAATATTGCAAAGAAATACCCTGTTAAAGTCTTAAAAAATAAAAAAAGAAATGAAGAATCTGCCAGAATTCTTGGAATAAAAATGGCTAAAGGAGAAATTCTTTGTTTTATCGACGCAGATAACATTCTTACAGAGAAAAATTGGATAGAAAAAATGTTATCGCCTTTTAAGGAAAAAGACATTATATTTGCAGACACTCTTTATTATTCTTACAGAAAAAATGACAAAATTGGGGTGAGATACCAAGCTTTAATTGGGGGGGATGATCCTTTTGTGATGTATATGGGATATTATTCTAGATGGAATTATCTAAAAGAAGATTGGACAGATTATCCCTATTCATCAGAAAAAAGGGGGAATTACATAAAAGTTAGATTAAAAAATAAGGGTTTGGTTCCTGCAATGGGGAGTAATGGATTTTTATGTAGGAAAAATGTTGCAAAGAAATTCATAAAAAATAGTTTTATTCATTCTGACTTTATTTATGAACTTGTGAATAAAAATTATAATTGTTTTGCAAAAGTTGATGTAGGAATTATACATAATCAACCTAAATTTTTTCCTAATAAAATAAGAAGAATAAAAAGAAGATTAAATAAAGAAGTTAAAATAAAGTATAATTATGGAATAACCTCCAAAAAAATATTATATGTTATTGTTTATATCGCTTTAATATTTCCAGTCCTTTATGATACAATCAAAGGTTTCATAAAAAAGCCAGATATTGCTTGGTTTTTTCACCCTATAGCTTGCTTTGGGGAATTAGGAATTTATGGGTTTTATGGTTTAAAAGGAAAAATAAGCCATTACAAAAAAGATGAATAAAAAACTAAATTTAGGCAGTGGAAAAGATTATAAGAAAGGTTGGATAAATTTAGACTATAATAAGAAGTATAATCCAGAAGTAATTCATAATCTAAATAAATTTCCTTATCCTTTCAAAGAAGAAGAATTCGATTATGTTTATTGTTCACATATTCTAGAACATGTTGAAGATTTATTTAAAGCTTTAGATGAAATAGAGAGGATAACAAAAAAAGGGGGAATAATCCAGATAAGAGTTCCTCACTTCTCTAATGTAAATGGTTATAATGACTTAACTAATAGAAAA
>CAYHMF010000019.1:0-13372 GCA_964357655.1 Candidatus Woesearchaeota archaeon
TTAAATGAAAGTTTAATTGCTGTGAAGCAAAGCTCTATTACAGAAACGACACAGCTTACTCTGAGTAATGATGCATGCGAAGACATTTGAAGAGTAAGATTTGATGAAACGAACATCTTGACTGGTGCAACCCTATAAGGGGCTTAGTTGAATGTTAACACATACGGTCTGACTCTCTCGAGAAACAGCGAATGACAGAAGGTGGCCTATTCCCGACTTACACCACTACAAATATTGCTTTGCAAATTTGCAGAAAGGGATTCTTGATTTAACCCGCTACAAATATTGCTTTGCAAATTTGCAGAAAGGTAGCCTATTCCCAACTTACTATTTTAGATAATTTTAAAAGAATGATTCTCTTGATAATTTAGTTATGAATAAAAGATTAGTATTTGATGGATTTGTTATTGCTTTAATTGTAATTATTGGAACAATTATAACTTTAAAATATGAACCGATATTATGGTGGTCTGCTGCATTTTTTGTAGCTCTCCCTCCTGTTTATCTATTATTGAGAGGGAAATTTAATTATAAGAAAGTTTTTATTACAGCCTTTATTAGCTCATTGATAATTTACATAATTGATTTCCTCATAAATGCTAGCAAAGGTTGGGCTATTCCAAACGAACAACTTTTTCTTGGATGGAGAATTTTTTGGGGAACTCCAGTAGAAGAATTTTTATGGTTTTTCTTTAATTTTCTTTTTGTAATCTTATTATATGAACATTTTGTTGAAAGGGAGAAAGTTAAAAAAATATCAAATCATTTTAAGTATCTAATTACTATCCTAATTATAGTTAGTATTATTGTATTTTCTATACTCTTTTTTACAAACTTTGAAAATCAAATAAAATATGTTTACCTTGTCACGTGTTCAATCTACTTTCTCCCACCATTAATTTATGTTTTAATTAAAAATCCTCAATTTATTAAGAAATTTTTTCTGGTTACTATTCCATTTTTTCTTATAAGCCTGATTCATGAAATAACTGCCTTAAAAAATGGTTATTGGTTTTTTCCTGGAGAATATATAGGGAGTATAACTTTATTCGGATTAAATTTTCCATTTGAAGAATTCTTTTTTTACCTTGTGATCATGGCATCTTCTGTTTTGTCTTATTATGAATTATTTTTTGATGATATGAAATAAAAAATCTCTTCACATCCTAATCAATTCCCTAACAACATAAGGATGCTCTGAAATTTCATCAAAATGCCCTTTGTTATGTTCAACGATTATTTTGGCTCCAAGTTTTTTTTCAAAAATATTCTTATCAGAAAGTGGGACCCACTCGTCGTTATCGGAAAAAATTGCTACAAAATTATCCGACGCTGATTTTACTTTTTGCAAATTTATTTTTGTTTTTAGCCAAGGTTCTGCAATTTTTTCTGCTTCTTCGCTTTCTAAGTTTACTAAATTAAACCATCCTGCAAGAAAAATTGCTCCTCCAATTTTTTTATTTTCTAAAGTTTCTAAATATCTCATAATTGTCTGGCAACCAATACTATGCCCAATAAAATAAGTATTTTCGTCTGGCTCTTTGACTATCTTAGAAAGATAAGGAACCCACTCTTCAATTCTTGGTTCGTCGGTATTTGGCATTTTTGGAAAATGCACTTCAAATCCTTTTTTTTCTAGTTCCTTTTTTATCCAAACAAGTCCTTTTTCTTTTGGATGCCCTTCCCAACCATGAATTATAAAAACTCTTTTTTTCATGTATTAATTAGGAATAGGATGTTTTTAAAATTAACCTAAAAATTCAACAATTTTATTTCTTGACATGAATCCCGAGGTTATTCTGACATTTTTTCCGAAATATTTTTTCAAAATTTTGAGCAACGCAACATTTGCTTTTCCATCAACTGGTTTTTCCTTAATTTTCTTTTTGTAATCTTATTATATGAACATTTTGTTGAAAGAGATAAAATTAACCAAACTTCGAAATCCTTTTCACTTATTTTAGAAACTTTTTCCTGAGAAGAATTTGGGTGAATTTTAATTTTTAATTTCATAGAATGATCTCCTCAGAAATATCAAATGGATTTTCTAAATAATTTAAGATAGTAAAATAATGTCCTTGAGAATACACGTGAACATTTGGTTTAAACCCCATGCCCCTCATTTTTTTCACTAATTTCTTTCCCAATTTATATGGAGAGACAGTATCATATTTTCCAATATGCATAATTATCTCTGTATCCTTAGGAAGATTAAGTAAATTTAGAGGGTCCATTTCAAAATATTTTTTATTTAAGCTTTTACAACTTTCTCCTCTTCTCTCATATTCTTCTTTCAATTTTCTAGTCGCAACCCCTTCAAAGACCGTATCCCCGCAGCCAGCAGACCCCCCAAGGAAAATAATTTTATTGAAAAAAGTTTTATTATTATTCGCGACCATTGCCATAAGACTTACACCAAGACTAATCCCCAATAAATTTATTTCATAAAAACTATATTTCTCTACCAATACACTTATCTTCTCTCGAATTATTTTTGAAATTTTATTAAAATAAATTGAAGTCCTTTCCGGATCAGAACATAAAAACCCTTTCGGAAATTCCAATTGTAAGCAAGAATAACCTCTACTAACAATTTTATTTCTTAAACCAGAAATTAATTTATTTTCAGAACTCCATGGACCAAAAATAACATACAATTTTTTACTTGATGAAAAATGAAAACTAGATTCAACTAATTCTTTATCCGATATTAGAGGCATATTTTCAGAAGAATCAATAACATAATCAGAAAACTTATCTGAAGTATAATATTTAGAGATAATCTTATCGAAATCACAAATTTGATAAATTAATGAAGATAATTTATACTTAAAATTAGCATATATAACTTCATTAATACCATTTAAATCATATCCCATTTTCCCCAATAGTGAATTAAAAACTCAATTTAATTATATAAACATTATTGTTTTACTCTGCTTCTTTTATAGCATCGGGATGCTCTGCCAAATATTTTTCTACATCCCCTATATTATGAAAGATTATCTCATAATAATCTCCTTCTCCATTAATAACACACGCTTCAGAATCATGATTTTTGCACATCACGGGTCTTTTGCTATAAATTTTACAAGTCCCATCTTTATTAAGATTATTACAATTTGTCAAAAATTCAATACACCAATCTTTTTCGTTATCTCGAATTACCTTCACATTTTTGTGGGCGACTTGCCATTTAATATCTTCCCAATCTCCGATAGTTGTTGGCTCGTCCACTTCAACAATCACGCTTTTGCAACATTCCTGTTTGCATTCAGAACATTTTTTTAAATTATTATTTTCCATTTCAAGAAAAAATAAAATTAGTTTTTAAAAGTATGTTAAAAAATTTAGCAGTTATAGAATTTCTTCAAACCCCAAAAACCTAAATCGCCTTATAGCATTCTATAAGCAAAAGTGTAATTTCTCCATTAAACCCTGCAAACAAAGGAATCATTAGATTATCATCTGCGTGCGTGAAAACTGTCTCGACAAATGTTGCTGTCGACGCCATTACTAAAATAATTATCCAATTAGACAAAAAGATTATTCCTATAAAAATATTCACTGCAAATTCTGCGAGGATTCCTTCCCACGCCCTGTCGGGAATTTTTTTAAGCCATCTTTTGCCGAATTTCATCCCAATCAGCGACGCTGCCATATCGCCAAATGTCGTCATCAATAAAGCGACAGTTGCTATTTTAAAATCAAAAATCGCGAGAGAGATAATTGCTCCTATCAAAAAATAAACATGCCCTCCAAGCCGATTTTTTTCTTTCTCTCTCCAAAGATTTCCGAAAGGAATTTTTATTTTTGTTTTGAGCCGTATAAAATCTAATTCCAAAAAAAAGATTAATAAAAATGTCAGAAGCAATAATGCGATTTTTTCTCCCCACATTCCTCCAAAAATAACATAAGATAAAAGAAATAACAAGGATAATAAATGAATAGCTTTTCTTTTGAGTTCTAGCTTGAAACTCCACTTCTTTTTCATAGGAAATCTACACTAACAACATTTAAAAAACTATTATCTTTGTAAATTACACGGGCGGGTAGCTCAGTGGGAGAGCACATGACTGAAGATCATGGTGTCGAGGGTTCGATCCCCTCTCTGCCCATCTCAAGAAAAACATTTATAAACAGGTTTTATTTTGTATGGATATGGTAGAAAAAAAAGAGGTTAATGGAGTCGTAGCTTATACATTAGGAATTGTGAGTATAGTTCTGGCTTTTTTCAGTTCTCTTGCAGGACTTACCTTCGGAATTATTGGATTTGTAAAAAGTAGAAAAGACCATTCAGAACTTGCAAAAACAGCAAAAAAGATGAACCTTATTGGAATAATCTTGAGCTTGATTGTATTTGCTATTCAAGTTGCAATTCTATATACAAAGCTAATAAAAATAATTCCTGGATTAACTGCATAATGAATTTAAGAAATAAAAAAGCCGCAATGGAAATGTCTGTCGGAACAATTGTAACAATAGTTTTACTAATGACTGTTTTAATTCTTGGATTGTTTTTAGTAAGAAATATTTTTAGCGGGGCGACAGAAAGTGTTGATTCTGTTAATGCACAAGTAAAAAGCGAGATTGATAATTTGTTCAGTACTCAAGAAGATGAGATAATAGTCAGTCTTGGGCAACAACACACTGCAAATGTTAAAAGGGGAACTGAAAATTTTGGATTTGTGTTTGGGTTTCATCCTGATGACCCAACTGAACTTCTAAGTGGGGATTGTACTTATGATATTGAAGTGGTTGATGCAGGACAATATTGCACTGAAGTTGCAGACTTAAGTCAAACAGAAATTGAAGATTGGTTTATTTCTGGAACAAGCGGAGTTGAATTTGATAAATTTAGCGACGACGCGGGGTATGCTTTAGTTAGTTTGACTATTCCTGAAAACATCCCAATATGCCAACAGAAATTCCAAATAAAAATTAGTTGCACGACAGATAAATCATACTTTGTTATTAATGTCTTAAAACAAGGAATGTTTTAAAATGACTATCAAACCTATTTGCAATAAATGCGGAAATGAATTGAATAAATTTGGGGGGATTTTATTGGGTCCTCCCGATGAGAATAACAAGGTCGAAAAATTGCATTTGTGCAAAGATTGTTATGAAGAGATTGTCAGTTCGTTTGAATCTTAATTACTTAGATTTTTAAATAACTTCTTCTTAGAATAATCATGGTGTTAAAACTTTACAATACCTTAACTCGGAAGAAAGAAGTTTTCAAAGAAATTCATAAGGGAAAAGTTGGAATGTATGTTTGTGGGCCGACGGTTTATTGGGACCAACATATTGGAAATTTGAGGAGTTATATTTTTGCCGACTTGTTGAGAAGAATTCTTAAGTATAATAATTACGAAGTTAAAGAAATTATGAATGTAACTGATGTTGGACATTTGACTTCTGACTCCGAC
Organism: Candidatus Woesearchaeota archaeon; assembly: GCA_964357655.1. Classification (GTDB taxonomy): domain Archaea; phylum Nanobdellota; class Nanobdellia; order Pacearchaeales; family GW2011-AR1; genus CAYHMF01. The sequence continues at coordinate 5,433 of CAYHMF010000019.1, forward strand.
GAGGGAGAGGACAAAATGGAAAAAGCGGCGAAAAGAGAGGGAAAAAAAGCGTCTGACATTGCGAATTATTATTTGAAAAATTTTAAAGAAGATTTTAAGAAACTAAATATTTCTGAACCAAACAAATGGACAAAGGCAACAGATTATATCAAAGAACAAATTGATTTGATTAAAAAGCTCGAGGAGAAAGGATATACTTACAAAACTTCTGACGGAATTTATTTTGATACTTCAAAACTCAAAGATTATGGAAAACTTGCAAAACTTGACATCAGTGGTTTACAAGAAGGAAAAAGAATTCAGGTTGGGGATAAAAAAAATAAAACTGATTTTGCGTTGTGGAAATTTTCAGAGACCCCGGGAGTTAGACAACAAGAATGGAAGAGCCCGTGGGGAATTGGTTTTCCTGGATGGCACATTGAATGCTCGGCAATGTCGATGAAATTTCTTGGAGAAAATTTTGATATTCACACCGGAGGAATTGACCATATTCCAATTCACCATACAAATGAAATCGCACAAAGTGAAGCAGCGACGGGAAAAAAATTTGTTAATTATTGGTTGCACGGAAATTTTCTAACATTCAAGGGAGAAAAAGTTTCAAAAAGTAAGGGTGGGCTTTACACTATAACCCAATTGGAAGAAAAAAATTTCAAACCATTAAGTTACAGATATCTGACTTTAACGACGCATTATAGAAAGCCCTTAAATTTTTCACTTGATGAACTTGAATCTTCTAAAAATGCTTATCAAAGATTAAAAAATATCATTTCAGAATTAAAAAATGATAAGAAAATTAATGAAAGTTACTTGAAAGAATTTGAAAATGAAATTAATAACGACTTAAATGTTCCGAATGCAGTCCAAATTTTATGGAAATTGGTTAGAGATGAAAAAGCCGATGGGAAAATTGAAACAATAAAAAAAATGGACGAAGTTTTTGGATTAGATTTGTTGAAGGAAGAAAAAATTTCAGTTCCTAAAAAAGTTCAAGAACTTGTTGAAAAAAGAGAGCAGGCGAGAAAAAATAAGGACTGGAAAAAAGCAGATGACTTGAGGAATGAAATCCAAAAACTTGGTTATTCTGTTGATGATTCAAAAGAAGGTGTGAGGATTAATAAAATTTGAGATGGAAAAATATAGAAAAGCGGTTTTCATTGTTACTTACGCGAGGACTGAAAAAGGAATTAAATATCTTATCCTAAAAAGAAAACTTCATTGGAAAGGTTGGGAGTTCCCAAAAGGAGGAGTTAAGTTTTTGGAACCGCGAAGAATGACGGTTCGAAGAGAGTTAAAAGAAGAAATAGGATTAAAACCAATTCAAATAAAAGGGTGGGGGGTTTCTGGGAGATATAGGTATAATAAAAAATTTCCAGACAGAATTGGATTTATTGGCCAAACATTTAGTCTTTATGCTGCAGAAGTAGAAAAGCAAAAAGTTAATATTGATAAAATTGAACATTCAGATTTCGAGTGGGTTAATTTTAAAGAAGCCAGCAAAAAATTAACTTGGCCTGATCAAAAAAAATGTTTAAAGATAGTGGATGACTGGTTGAAGAAATGCGATTGACAATTCTTCCTTATAGAAAGGCAATCATCTATGAACCTCAAGTAAAAACTTTGGCTCTGCGAATTTTTTCTAGTAGTCATAAAAATAAGGAGAAAAGAAAATTAGTTAATTCTGAACTTTATCAAAAAATATCCGAATATTATTTTGACGATTTATTTGTGAATGATTCTCCGAATGAATTGTTTAGTGGAGATTTAGCTAGGAGGATGCTAAATGACGTAGAGAAAAGCATTAATTCATGTGAAGAAATACTTATACACTGCGTTCTCGGAAAGAGCAGAAGCCCGGCAGTTGGGATTGCTTTGAATGAAATATACAATTTGGGGGATGATTCTCAAAAATTAAAAAATCAATTTCCTAATTTTAATGAAAGAGTATACCAAATATTAATCCAAGAAAATATAAAAACCCTCTTGACATAATTCATTTATGAAAAAAACAAAATTCCGAGAGATTATAACCAATAATGGGACGATTATTTTGGCTGGGAGAGATGAGGACAGCAACGAGGAACTTGTTAAACAAGTTGGAAAAAATGAGGAAGTTTTCCACACAGTTGCCGCGGGAAGCCCTTTTGTTAATATAAAGGGAAAGTCAAAAAGAGGAGATTTAAAAATTGCGGCTATTTTTTGCGCGTTACATTCGAGAGATTGGAAGAAAAATAAAAAAGATGTTTTAATTCACCAATTTTCTGGAAAAGATATTTTCAAAACAAAAGGAATGAAAAATGGAACTTTTGGGATTAAAAAATTTAAGTTAATAAAAGTTAAAAAAGGATATATTGAAAAATTTATAAAAAAATGAACAATAAAGATTTAGTTAATTCAATTAAAAATATCAGGAAAAAAATAAACAAGGAAGCAATTCCCTATTGTAATGAGAGAATAGAGTTTATCATAAATAACAAAATAGAATCCCCAGATGAAATAGAAAAAATATTGGATTCTCTTTTAGATTATATTGGCGTTGGTTGTGGAATAGACGAATTCAAAAAATTAAATTCATATTATACAACTATCCACAAGAAGAATTCTGAATGTTACAATCAAAGTTACAACGAATTATACGGAGAGGGAGTAGGATACTTATAAAAAGGCAAACTATTTATTTTAAACATGAGAAAAACAGCAAGCATTCAACTTGGGAAAAACGGAATAACACCTAATTTTATCCAGACATTGGAAAATCATTTTAAAAAACATAAGAATGTGCGGGTTTCTGTTTTGAAAAGTGCGAGAGAAGATAGGTCCAGTGTCAAAAAAGCTACAGAAGATTTGGTTGAAAAACTTGGTGGAAATTATTCTTCAAAAATTATTGGTTTTGTAATTATTTTGAGAAAAGGTAAGAAAAAAGCCATTTAAGTAAAAAAACTAAGATAATAGTAATTTTATAATGGTTACTTAAGTATAAAAGTAGTTTTTTCCTTAATTTTACATTGACACGGACAATTCGGTTATCCTGAAAAGGATGTTGTTATAAAAGCCTCTATAAAGTGTTCAACTATTAGCGTGGTGTCTGGACTATAACTCACCATACGGAATCTGCACTTTTTACGCTTCCTTTATAAAACGAAAAAGATCACCTTTAAAACATATTGATAGGTTAAGATTGATTCAATAGATGTTTAAGGAACTTTCTCACCGAGTCCAGTGGTCAATCTACTATAAAAAAGAAAATGGTCAAAAAAAAATCTGAAAAAAAGAAAGGAAGAAACCCTAGCAAAAAAAGTAAAAAGTCTAAAATTCAAAAATTAATAAAGCTCTCAAAATCAAAAAAATCAAAGACTTCTTCCAAAAAAAAGAAAAAGTAAACTTTTATAAACTCGAATTCTCCCTTAATTTAAGCTGAATAGTCACAGACTATCTTATTCCGTGAGGAATGGCTGAATAATATGAACCCAGTATTTAATTTACACCCACAAGAGTATAATGAAAAATTAGCTGAAGCTCTGAAAGGAGTTCCGGAATTTGAAAAACCAGAATGGGTGGAGTTTGTGAAATCTGGTCCTGCAAAAGAAAGACCTGTTGACGACGACAATTTTTGGCACAAAAGGGCTGCCAGTATTCTCAGGCAAATCTACAAAAATAATATCGTGGGAGTTAATAGACTAAGAACAAAATACGGAAGTAAAAAAAATAGAGGAATGCAACCAGAAATATTCAAGAGAGCTGGGGGAAAAATAATTCGTACAATTCTTCAACAAGCAGACGCGGCAGGATTTACAGAAATCGCGAAAACGATTAAAGGCGTTCGAAGTAAAAAACCTGGAAGACAACTTACTCAAAAGGGAAAATCCTTTTTAGAAAGTGTTGGGGGTGGAAAATGATTTTCCCTGCTATAAATTTTCCAATTCACAGAAAGAATAAATCCTTTTTGGAGGGTATACAATGAAAAAAAATGATTATTTATTTAGAGTAAAAACAATAGAAGATATGAAGGGCATACCAGCAGGTACAAACCTGTATGTTGAAAAAGAATTAAAGAATTATTACAAAGGATTATGTGTTATTATGGATTTAAGTTTTCATACAAAATTTCCAAAAAATAAATGTACTAAGTTAGAGGATAAAATAAAATGCCAATAAAAAATAAACAAAAAAAATCGACGCTTACTAAAAAAGGAAGGCAAACTAAGTGGGCTCCTGTTTGGGCTGTGCTTAAGAAATTTGGCATGGGAAAAAGAGTTCATCCGTCGGCAATAACTAAACATAGAAGAAGTTGGAAAAGAACAAAATTACATATTAAACCAAGAAAAATGAGAAAATCACACTTCGGATAAATAAAATGGCAGACAAAAAAACTGAGATAAAAATAGACAAACTTGAAAGAGAATATACAATTCCACTTAGAGAAAAATGCAGAAGTGTTCCGAGATACAAAAAGACCAACAAAGCGATAAGGACAGTAAAAGAATTTTTAGTTAGGCATATGAAAATCCGAGATAGGGATTTAAACAAAATAAAATTGGATAAATATTTGAATGAAGTAATTTGGTCTAGGGGAATAAGACATCCTCCTGCAAAAATAAAAGTTATTGCAATAAAAGAATCTGAGGATATTGTCAGAGTTACGCTTGCTGAAATGCCGGACAAAATTAAATTCAAAAAGGAAAAAGAAGAAAAGAGAGAAATCAAAGCAACTGCAGTAAAAAAAGCTAAACCTGTTGAAAGGAAAACAGATATTCAAGAATCTGAAGATGGTGCTAAGACACCGCTCGGTGTACCCCAAAACACTGAACTAAGGGGTAAAGAAGAAAAAGAGAAAAAATCGGCAGTTGTTGAAGCTGGCGCGATGATGGAAAAAGCCGAGGCGAAAAAATCCAAGCATATTGTTGGTGGAAAAACAAAAGAACCAAAACATCAGAAAAGAATGGCTTTGGCTAAATAATTTTGAGGGGGAATTAATTATTTTCTATTGCCTAATATTTTTGGCAAATACAAATCAAAAATAAATTTTTCCTGTGCCTCGGGGCTACACCAAAATCCGTTTAAAAGTGAATGGATTGCCACTTTGTCTTCTATTCCGTTTTTTTTCATTTTATTGAATAGTTTTTGAATTCTTTTTTCTCCAGAAAAATAACAAATCTGAAGAAGTGTTTCATTTAGAGGTCTATCATCAAGCGAATAAAAATCATTTAGATAACTTTTTACCCCAGTTAGATTAACTAATTCTGGGTGTGAAGATTTTTTAAAATTTTCTGGAATTTCTTTACTATAAATTCCTTCAGTTTCTTTTCTTTCTAAAAGATCATGAATAACTTGAGGCATTTTTTTAGGGATATATGTTTTCATAAATAATTCGCATATCTTAATATCTTTATCAGAAAAATTCAACTTTTGTTTATTCTCTTTCATAAATCTAATAGTTAAGTCTTCGATCAACACACAAACTCCTTCGCTCGCTGGAGAATGAATTATGGTGAAAAACTCTTCGGAAGATGGACTCAATCCTTTCGGCATTGTTCGTTTTGTTAATGCGTCTTCAACACCATGCCCAAGTTCATGTGTTCCAACTAATTTGATAAACCCATCGAAGAATTTATAGTTTCCGCTATCATCTTTATAATAAACAAGCCGTTCTGGATCAATTGAAGCTAACAGGTTGGAACCATCCCACATACTAAACTGCCATCCTGCTGGGGCAAACTCAAACTTATGATTAGAACTTCTCAAATCTATTCCTAACCAATCATAAAAATCGTCGACAAATCCTCTTTCCTCATTTAATTTATCCTGGAATTCGTTTTTAAGTTTATTAAAAGTTAAAGAATTTAAAGAATTAGAAATAACACTCACATCAAACATTTTAGATGCAAAATGATGTAATTCCTTATAATAATCATGCAAATCTTTATGAGGGAAATTCTTTGGAGTTACTGACTGAAGTAAATTAGTGTAAGAAGTATTTTTAAAAACTTCCGAGATAAATTTTCCGATCTTCATCTCACTTTTCAAATCATAAAAATATTCCATATATGCGCAAGATATTCTTGAGTTTTCTTTTATATCCTTTAATAAAAGTCTATCGAATAAGTTAAACCTTTTATTAATTAATTGACTTACGTCCCTATTTAATTTATTTAGCACGGCGTTTGACGATTTAATCGTTTCTAAACTAATCGCACTATTTGGATCTCCAAAAGATTGTGTTTGTAGCATGGCCAAGTTCAAATTTAATTTAGACCTTAAATTATCTAGTTTGACTATTCTTTTATCAGAAATCTCCCATTTGGGTTCATAACTAAATTTCATTTATTCAAAAAAAGTTCTCTTCTTTAAAAGATTTTATATACTGGCATATTTTTATTTAATTATGTTAAATGAATTGAAAAAAGAATTGCGAGAATTATCAAATGAAACGCAAGCGAAGACACTCCAAAGATTTTTCAAAACTGGTAAGGGAGAATACGGGGAAGGAGATATTTTTTTAGGAATAAAAGTTCAAGTTCAAAGAAAAGTCGCGAAAAAACATCATAATTTGGAATTAGAAAGCATTCAAAATTTATTAAACAGCAAAATACACGAATACAGATTTACTGCGCTTGTTATCTTGATGAATCAATATCCAAAAAATAAGGAAAAAATTTTTAATTTTTATTTGAAGAATTTAAAGAATATTAACAACTGGGATTTGGTAGACGTGAGCGCTCCAAGAATTGTGGGGGATTTTCTTCTCGATAAAAATAGAAAGATTTTATACGAACTGGCAAAATCAGAAAATTTATGGGAAAAAAGAGTCGCTATAATTTCCACTTTTGCGTTTATTCGGGAAAATCAATTCGAAGATGCTATAAAAATTTCGGAAATTTTGCTTAACGATTCGCATGATTTAATCCACAAAGCAGTTGGGTGGGTTTTAAGAGAGATTGGGAAAAAGGACAAAAAAACTTTGGAAAATTTTTTAAAAAAACATCACAAACAAATGCCTAGGACGATGTTGAGGTATGCTATAGAAAAACATTCTGACGACGAAAGAAGGAAATACCTTAAAAAAGAAATTTAAATGTTAATATTCTTCTTAATCAAATTATAACTATTCGCCCATTTTGAATACGCCTTCCAGCCTTGAAAAATTTCCGTGAATTTCTCGTTGTTTATTCTTTTTTCATCGAATAATCTTATTTTTCTTTTCATCTTTTGAATATTCCTTTTTCTTAAAAGTTTGAAATGATAAAAAATTCTAAACCCTACAAAGTCTACTCCTTTTGAAAGAGAAATTACTTTTGATTTGTCTGAATGAAGTTCTAATTTTAATTTACCTTCCAAAAAACCAATAATATAAACTTTCCAAATTTTAAGCTGTGATTTGGATTTGTGCAAAAGAATAAAATCATCAACATATCTTATGTAATATTTTGCTCTCAAAGTATGTTTCACAAAATAATCCAATTTATTTAAATAAACATTCGCAAAGAATTGAGATGTTAGATTTCCTATGGGCATTCCTTTGCTTCTTCCAAAAATCTTTTCGTTATTGACTGAAAAATTGCCCAAAATTTGTTTAATGAGCCAGATAGTTTTTTCATCGCTAATTTTTCTTTTTATAATTTCCAATAAAACATCGTGATTAACTTCTTGAAAATAATGCCTAATATCTGCCTTTAAGCAATAACCATAGATAAAATTTGCATCGTGAAATTTATTATCTAAACAATCTCCATTTTCAGAAACCTTTTTTATAAAATATTTAAGCCTTTTTATAGCAAATAAATTTCCCTTATTTTTTCTGTTTGCACAAGAATCATAAATGAACCTTTTTTCAAAAATTGGTTCGATAATCCTAATTAAAGCATGATGAACAATTCTATCTCTAAAAGCTGATTTAGAAATTTTGCGGGTTTTTGGGTCTCGCAAAATAAAATTTACCAATG
>CAYHMF010000020.1:0-12617 GCA_964357655.1 Candidatus Woesearchaeota archaeon
CAAAAAGGAGGTTGAGTGTAAAGGAACCTTGGTTCCTTACATGAGCTACAGGCTCGTAAGTTTTTAAACAATTTTTCGTTTTTAAAGGTTGCCAATCAAATACCCTAAGCTTTTTAAACCGAAATTCTTTCAACAATTCATGGTAAAAGGAATGTATCAGAAAATAAGAGAAGCCTGGAAAAAACCAGACAGAAAAACTCTTCGAGAAAGAATGATTGAATGGAGAAAAGAAGGCATTTTCACAAAAGTTGAAAGACCCTTAAGATTGGATAGAGCGAGGGCTATTGGATACAAATCTAAAAAAGGAATTGTAGTTATTCGAGTAAAAGTTAAGAGAGGAGGGCACAAACGTCCTCGACCAAACAAAGGAAGAAGGTCTAAAAGAATGCACACAAGAAAAACTCTGAAACTTAATTATCAGCAAATTGCAATGCAAAGAGTTGCTAGAAAATACCCGAATCTTAAAGTGTTAAACTCATACAAAATTGGAAGAGATGGAATATATTATTTTTACGAAGTAGTTTTAATAGACCCGAGTAGGCCAGAAATTAAGAACGACAAAAATTTTAAGAATTTAATTAAAAAATAAAACAATTATTTTCATTCTTGAATAATTAATAGAAAAATTTAAAAAGTGAAAAAAATTTATGAACCTCATGCCAAATATTTTAGAAATCATACGAAACGCGAAAAAGGGCTCTGACACCTATCACTTAATTGAAAAAGTGGCAGAATATGTTCACAAAGAAAACCCACACAGAAGCGACGAGACAAATTGGTTTGACGCCCAAAACAGAATAAATCGATATTTATTAATAGAAAAATTAGCTGAAAGAATGTTTGAAGAAAATCCAACCACCTCATACGACATGTGCTTGGAAAAATCCGGAGAAAAAGTAAACTCTCTTAGAATGGATGAAATAGAAGCTATCGCGAATAATGGAATAACTCCAGAAAAAATAATTCAATGCAACTTAAAATCATTTGCAAATCAATATTACACAATTCGCCAAAATGAACACAAGGGGATTGGTGATTTGGAAGAAGCATTTGAGGATTGGAAAATCGCAATTGATTGCGCAGCAGAAAAACTTTACAAGTATTAATAATTCTCCATAAATTATATAAACCAAAAACATTTTAGATAAAAATGTCAGTTCAAAAAAATCAAATTTATCGATGCAATGTTTGCGGGAACATTGTTGAAGTTGTGCACGTCGGAGGTGGAGAATTGGTTTGTTGCGGACAACCAATGAAACTTCTAAAAGAACAAACAAAAGAAAACGAGGGAAAAGAAAAACACGTCCCAATAAAAAGTATCGTCGATGAAAAAACAATTGTCAAGGTTGGAACCATGCCTCACCCAATGCAAAAAGACCATTATATAGAATGGATTGAACTTGAAAATAAAGACAAAGAAAAATCCTGCAGAAAAGATTTAAAATCAGACGACGGACCCGAAGCAAAATTTTGCGCAAAAACAACAAATTCCAAAGCAAGATGTTATTGCAATAAACACGGATTGTGGAAAGAATAAACCACTTATTCAAAAATCTAAAAAAATAAACTGGCTAAAATCTTGTAAAGATTTGTTATTTTTAAATGAGGCATATTTATTTCGGATTTATTCAATTCTTTATCAAGCTCTTCCTTTGAAAGACTTGAGTTAGTATCAATATAAAAAGAATTCATTTCCTTATAGACTTCCAATTGATTTCCATTAGCTAACTTAGATCTCATCAAATTCAATCTAACACTTTCAGAATTTGGAGATTTTTCCGCCGCCTTCTCAAAATATTTTTCTGCCTCAGCAATATCCCTCGAATTAAAATACAAAGTCCCCAAAAGAGTATTCGCTACTGCAGATTCATCTAAAAAAGATTCCAGATTTTTACTATGTTTCTCAATATCTGAATCCCCTTCTCTAAACAAAGATAACGAAAAAACTATTGAAGGAGTTAACTTGGTTCCTGAAGAATCCTTCAGATGATTTACTGCCTTACCATATTCCTCCATAGAATAAGCAATTAACCCCATAGCCTGCTCCTGTAAAATGTTGGGAGTTTTTATTTTCGACAAAGATTCATATCCTTTTTCTAAATCCTCTATACAAACAGAAGCTACTGAATAAGATTCTAACAAAGACAGATTAGAAGTTCTCCCATAAACCTCCTTTTCATATTTAACAACAATCTTCTTTAAAAATTCTTTATCTCCTTTCCTAATCTCAGTTCTAAAAGTTTTAATTAAACTTGTCGCTCTTGGATCCTCATCAAAATTATTTCCAAATTGATTAAACCACATTCCAAATAGATCATCAAATGGTCCTTTTGTCATGATAATCTTTTAAACAGTTTATTTATAAGTTTTTTTATACTTCATATTCAAACTAATTTTTCAACAATCAAACTTAAAAACTTCTTTTTCTTAATAAATCAATGGGGTTGAATATTTATTACATAATCGCGACAATCGGATTAGTTTTTCTTATAACCGGAATATTCTTCAACACCAAAAAATCAACAAGAAAATACACTTACCCTTTGCTAATAATCGGGGGAATATGTCTCGAAATATACAGCATCTATATTAAAGATACTATTTTCATAATTCTGCAAACCGTATACATTCTTGTAAACATATATGGCTGGATAAAAACAAAATGAATTATAAAAAACTGGCAGAACTCTACGAAAATTTAAACTCGACGACAAAACGCCTAGAAAAAATTGAAATATTGTCTAAATTCCTGCGATACCTTTCTGAAACCGATAGAAATGTTATGTATTTATTGCTTGGAAGAATTTATCCTGAATACGACGAAAGAAAAATTGGAATAAGCAACCAAATTGCAATAAAATCAATTTCCAAAGCAACAGGAATTCCTGAAAAAGACGTGACAAAAGAATGGAAAACTGTTGGGGATTTGGGAGAAGTCGCAAAAAAACTAACTCAACGAAAAAAACAAACAACTCTTCATTCCAAAATGTTAACCACTGAAAAAGTTTTGGAAAATTTGCGAAAACTTCCAGAGCTCCAGGGCAAAGGAACAGTTGGTAAAAAACTAGCACTGATAACAGAACTTTTAACTTCAGCGTCGCCAATCGAAGCACTTTATCTCGTGAGAACACTAATTGGAGACTTGAGAATAGGAATGCAAGAAAGCACAATTCGAGAATCACTTGCAAAAGCATTTTTCCAAGAAAATCAAATTGAGGCAGCGAAAAAAATACAAAACGCAATAGACAAATCAAACGACCTCGCAATAATTTTTGACATTGCAAGAAAAGAAAAAATTGCAGAGCTTGACAAAGTTTCTTTGGAAGTTGGAAAACCAATAAAAGCTATGCTCGCACAAAAAGTGGAAAGCTTTGCAGAAGGATTCAAAGCTCTCGGAAAACCATGTGCGATTGAATACAAATACGACGGATTCCGGCTAATCATTCACAAAAAAAATAAACAAGTCATCTTATTCACACGAAGTTTGGAAAACGTAACTCAACAATTTCCAGAAGTGGTTGAATATATTTTGAAATATGTAAAAGGAAATTCATTCATACTAGATTCTGAAGCTGTCGGATTTGACAGCAAAACAAAAGAATACCAACCCTTCCAAAACATAAGCCAAAGAATAAGAAGAAAATACGATATTGATAAACTCCAAAAAGAACTCCCAGTTGAAGTAAACGTCTTCGACATTCTTTATTACAATGGAAAATCCCAACTCGACGAACCATTTGAAAAACGAACAGCTTTGATAAAAACAATACTAAATGACCATCCCTACAAAATAATTCACTCAAAACAAATCATAACCAGCGACGAAGATGTTGTGGAAAAATTCTACAAAAAAGCTCTTGCCAACAATCAAGAAGGAATTATGATGAAAAACTTAAATGCGAAATACAAACCTGGGCGAAGAGTTGGTCATATGCTAAAAATAAAACCAGAAGAAAGGGATTTGGATTTGGTCATCACTGGAGCAGAATATGGGGCTGGGAAACGCTCGGGCTGGATGTCAAGTTTCATACTTTCGTGCAGAAAAGAAAATGAATATGTTGAAGTTGGAAAAGTTGGAACAGGAATAAAGGAAAAGGAGGGAGAAGGAATTTCATTCGACGAACTGACAAAAAAACTAACTCCTTTGATAACTGAAGAAAAAGGAAAGACAGTTAAAATAAAACCCAAAATCGTGGTGTCTGTCACATACCAAGAAATTCAAAAATCCCCTAACTACAATTCTGGATTTGCATTAAGATTCCCGAGGTTCACTGCCCTAAGACCAGACAAGCCACTTTCAGAAATAACGACGCTGGAAGAGATTAAAAAAGATTTGGATAATCAAAAAAGAAACTGGAAGTATGGTTGAAATATATTAAAACTTAAACTTCTCAATTTGCCACTCACTTTCGTTCGCAGAATTATTAAAGCTCACAATCACGGGAGTAACTCGCTTTAATAACTAATAATTCACGACGAGCGAATGCGAGGAGTGTGAATTTTAATTACAAATTTTCTTTATTAACAAATCCCTAAAGACGATGGCGGGACTGAAAAAAGAGAAAACAAACTTATTCAAACATAACTTTATAAATTTAATTTCTATATATAATTATGAGAAAAGAGGAGATTATTTTAGGAATATTTTTAATAATTATAATTCCATTTCTTAGTGCAAACCATATTTTTACTGCGACTAGCACTTCATTCAACGAAGACATAATTGCAACATACAATTTCTCGATACAAAACAACGACACTGGCAAAGATGCAAACATCACGCAAGTTAAAATAACAATCCCGTCGAATTTATCTTTTATCTCTGGAACTCAAGGAACAAATGCAAACCCTGGAAGTTTTTCAAACACCAGCACTGTCTTGACTTGGGTCAATTCAACAAATTATTTAATCAACGGAAGCGAAACAAAATTCTTCTGGTTCAACGGAAATACAACCACTCCTGGAAACTACACGCTAACAATAGAAACAACAAACTCGTCGGGAACCTCTTCCTCGATAATCAACTTTACAATAAATTTAGTTGTTCCAACTTGCACAGAAAATTGGACATATACAAATTACACTGAATGTATAAATGGAACACAAACAAGAAACGCGACAGACTCGAACAATTGTAATACAACTAATAACAGGAACGCTTTGTCAAAAACTTGTACTATTCAAAATCCAAACATTACTATTAATACGATATGCATCCAAAACTGGAGTTGCACAAATTATTCAGCATGTGTTAATGGATTGCAAGTGAGAGTATGTTCTGATTTGAAAACATGCGGGAATCTTACAGATAAACCAGCAGTAAATAAAACTTGCGTGGTTGAGTGCGTCGCTGACTGGGATTGCACAGATTGGGCACCTGCCGAATGCCCAAAAAGTGGAAAACAAACTCAAAATTGTACAGATTTAAATGTTTGTGAAGATGATAAAATAGGAACTCAAAATTGCACATACGAAGGAAGCAACACTTGGATTTGGATAACAGTAATTTCAACAATTATTGTGCTTATAATTATCGGAGCGATTATAATTACAAGATATTCAAAAAAGAAAACAGATACGCTTAACGAAACATTTGGATTTCCAGGAGCACCTCAATTTCCAAGAGGCCCGCCACGAGGCCCTCCCCCGTCAGGAATGCCTTCTCAAATGATGAGACCCCCAATGCAAAGACGACTTCCTACAATGGTTCCAAGACTTCCAAATCAACCTCCTTATTGAATTTTGAAAAGATTAAAAAATTAGCAACTGACTTAAAATTAAATTCAGAAAATAAATGGTTAGAATTGATTAATCTCTCTTGTTTCTAAGTTTTCTATACCAACCAATAATAGATGCTTCTCCTTGTGCTCCTTGTCCGTGTCTTACTCTATAAACAAAAGTTTTTCCAACAAAGTGTTTAGTCATGTTATAAGGGTGAGTAGATAATCTTCTTTCCCATTTGCTATATGCTTTATCAACCCACTTAGGTACATCTCTTTCGTCTATCCTTTCCCATCCTTCAAATATGGCTTTAATGCTTTTCCATAACCCCATAAAATATTTTAGAATTCAAACAATTTAAACCTTACTAACACCCGTTAAATTAGCAGTGCATCCTCGTCGAAGCCTTTATAAAGGGATTTCTCCAATATTTCATTATTAAAAAATAACAAAATTCTAAAATGACAAATAGCAGTTACAAAATTCAGAACATTGTCGCAACAACTTCTTTGGAAAAACCAGTGCCTTTAACAAAACTGGCAAGAACACAACCAAACACAGAATACAATCCTGAAACTTTTCCTGGACTTGTTTTGAGAATCAAAGAACCAAAATCAGCAGTTCTTGTTTTCTCGTCTGGAAATCTTGTATGCACTGGAACAAAATCAATCGCTCAAGTCAAGCAAGTTATCGACGCTGTAATAAAACAACTCAGAAAAATTAACGTAAATGTAACAATAAAACCAAAAATAACTGTTCAGAACATCGTCGCGTCTGGTTCAATTGAATTAAAACTTAACTTAAACTATCTTGCGCTGAACATGGAAAACACTGAATACGAACCAGAGCAATTCCCAGGATTAGTATACAAACTCATCGAGCCAAATGCAACTTTTCTTTTATTCAGCAACGGAAAACTTGTTTGCACAGGAACAAAAAACAAACAACAGCTTGAGAACAGCATGAACCAACTTCTAAAAAACATCAAAACAGCGTTGAAGGAATATAAAAAATAGTTTTAAATAAAATATAAATCTTTAAAAAGGTTTTAGGTATTAAATAAAATATGACTCTTTTAAAAGAAATACAATCTGCACAACCTGGCTCTGATATTTATGAATTGGTAGTGAAAATCATTATTTATTCAGATTTAGAGTATTATATAAAAAATCCCCTCAATGTGAAAACTGCCCAAAAAAAATTTATGAAATGGGTTAGACAAGACATTCCTGAAAAAACCCCATTAGATTTATACTTAAAAGAATGGTTAAGAGATCGTGCATATATTGAATCGCAAAAACACGAAGAAATAACCCCTTTTGATAATTGGATAAATGCTGTAAATAAATTAGGGAGTTTTATTGCAAAAAATTACTGATTTCTTATTTAAAATGAAACTCCTATTTCCAAAATACCCAATTCTCCACAACTAATCTTTTAAAGTCCAACCCCATCAGTTATTTATGGAAGAGGAAAACGAGGGCGAAGAACCGCATGTAAACACTACCAAAAACAGGGAGTTGCTATTAGAAGCAAAAAATTTCTTTAATTATTATAAGAAAGCGCTGGGTGACTCATTGAGAAAACAAGAGAATGTCGTGTACATCGACTTCATGGAAATTACAGAATTCTCCAACTCTTTGTCAGATGAAATACTTGCAAACCCAGAAGAAACTCTGCGAATACTTGAACTCGCAATCGAAGAAGCTGGTCTAGTTAGTAACATAAGAGTGCGACTCACGAATCTTCCAAAAAGCCAAGACATCAAGATAAGAAACATTCGTTCAAAGCATCTTAATGAAATGATTTTAATTGAAGGAATAATTCGACAATCGTCAGACGTGAGACCCCAAGTTGTGAACGCGAAATTTGAATGCCCAAGTTGTGGAACAGTAATTTCTGTTTTGCAAATAGAAAAAAAATTCAGAGAGCCAAGCAGATGTTCTTGCGGACGACGAGGAGGATTCAAATTAATTAGCAAAGAAATGGTTGACACGCAAAGATTAGTTATCGAAGAATCTCCAGACTCGCTTTCAGGAGGAGAACAACCAAAAAGAATAGACACTTTTGTTAAAGAAGATTTAGTTGAACCAAAAATGGAAGAAAAAACAACCCCGGGTTCGAGAGTAAAAATAATCGGAGTCCTGAAAGAAGTTCCAGTTCCGTTATCGACGGGCGGATTGTCCACAAGATTCGCTCTCGCAATTGAAGTTAACAATATTATTCCTCTGGAAGAAACATTTGAAGAATTAGATATAACTGAAGAAGACGAGAGACAAATTTTGGAATTATCTCAAGACCCAAAAATATTTGAGAATCTCGCGAGGAGCATCACGCCAAGTGTCTGGGGATATGAAGAAATAAAACAAGCGTTGGTTCTTCAATTATTTAGCGGGGTTCAAAAAACTCACACCGACGGGCAAAAAAGCCGTGGCGACATTCACATTTTATTAATTGGTGACCCTGGTGTTGCAAAATCAGTCACGCTGAATTTCATGGCGAACATTTCTCCAAAAGGACGTTATGTCGTCGGAAAAAGCACATCCGGAGCAGGACTGACTGCAACAGTTGTCAGAGATGAATATCTTAAAGGGTGGAGTCTGGAAGCAGGAGCAATGGTTTTGGCAAACAAGGGTTTGGTTTGCATCGACGAATTGGAAAAAATGGACCCGTCAGATAGAAGTGCCATGCACGAGGCAATGGAACAACAGACAGTAACAATTTCCAAAGCAAATGTTCAGGCAACACTGCGTTCAGAAACTTCTGTCTTAGCTGCGGCAAATCCAAAATTCGGAAGATTCGACCCTTACCAAGCAATCGCGCAACAAATTGATTTACCACCGACGCTGATTAATCGTTTTGATGTTATTTTTACATTGAGAGATATTCCCGACAGACAAAAAGACACAAGAATTGCAACGCATGTTTTAGATGAGCATAGAAAAGCCGGAGAAGAAATGTTAATCCCTAGGGAAATATTCAGGAAATACGTCGCGTATGCAAAACAAAGATACAAACCTGTTCTCAGCGACGAGGCAGTGGAAGAAATAAAAAACTTTTACATTGATTTAAGAAACAAACCTGTTTCGTCTGAAAGTGCAATGAGACCAATTCCTATTTCCGCGAGACAGCTTCAAGCATTGATTAGAATGGCCGAGGCATCTGCAAAAGTAAGACTTAGCAAAAATGTGACAATAAAAGATGCAAAAAGGTCAATAGAATTAATGAAATATTATTTGATGCAAGTAGGTTATGATTACGAATCAAAAACTTTTGACATTGACAAAATTCAACTCGGAAGAACAACCTCGCAGAGAAACAAAGTTCTCATGGTTTTGCATACAATAAATGAACTTCAGGATAAATTAGGAAAAATGATTCCTCGAGAAGAACTGGAAAAAGAATTGGAAGGAAAAATGGGGAAAGAAGAAATTGATTCTGCAATTACCGAACTTAAAAAAAGAGGGGAACTTTACGAACCTCGTCAAGGTTATATTGAAAAAATATGAAAATCGCATTGATAGGAACGCATGGAACTGGGAAAACAGTTTTGGCTCATGAACTAATGGTCGCACTAAAAAAACAAGGTAAAAATGCCGAATTCCTTGGAGAAATAGTAAGAAAAAATCCGATGCCAATTAATAAAAAAGCCACAAAAGAAAGCCAAGAATGGGTAATTTACAATCAATATGTACAAGAATTAGAAATGCAAAACCAATGCGAAATTTTAGTTTGTGACAGAAGCGTTGTTGACGGATATGTTTATTATTACACTGCCCACGGAAAAAATAATTTTTTAGAAAGTTTTGTTAAAGAGCAATCAAAAAAGTATCATGCACTGATAAGAGTTCCTATAAAGAATGGTTTTCTTATGGATGACGGAGTGAGAGAAATGGATCCAAGTTGGCAAAAGAAAATTGATAAATCATTCAACTATATTTTAAAAAATCTTGAAATTCCTTTTGTGCCTTATGAAAGTTTAGAACAAATTATAAAAACAATCCCTTTTTAATTTTCTAACACCATAAATATTTATAAAGAACTCAAATTTTTTAATGCCATGAATGAACAAACACAATTCAAAAGAAACACTGCATTCAAGTTAAGAGTGGGTGACCTCCTAATGGGAAAACCAATAATGGATGGGGAAAAATTCTCTTTCTTGGATTTAGGAAACAAAAAAATCGTGCGAATTAATGTTATTGGAAACATCGTCGACAAATACGAAAGCGACAGAGAGAAAAAATATATCTTCTTTAAATTTGACGACGGTTCAGGGCAAATGAGCTTGAAAGTTTTCGGAGACGATATTGCAAAATTCAAAGAAGTAAATCAAGGAGACACTGTTTTGGTTATCGGGGTTTTAAGACACTGGAATAACGAAACATACATCGCGCCAGAAATAATAAAAGTGCAAGACCCAAAATATTTGCTTGTAAGAAAACTCGAGGTTGAACAGGTTAAAAGTTTTGCACCAGTTGCAAAAGAGCAAATAATTGCAATCAAAGACAAACTTATGGATTTGATAAAAAATTCAGAGGGAGAGGGCGGAATTGAGATGGATAAAATAATTATGAGATTGAAAGAAGCAAGCCCCGACGTAATAAATCAAGAAATCAAGAAATTAATTGAAGAAGGAATTATATTCGAACCTCGCCCTGGAAAAGTTAGATATTTGGGGTGAAAATTATTTGTGATAATCTCTGTATACTTTTAATCCTTCTTCTGTTGGACTAAATGAATAAATTAAATCACTAAATTTTCCTTTCTCAAAAGGTTTTGCGTCTAACCATTTTAAAAGAACTGCTGGATTTTTTAATTCACTAAAAGGACTTTTCAAATCATCAAGTTTTCCTTGATGACTTATGCTTCCATCAAAATCTTTGTAATAATTTACTGATTGAATTGCCTCAAAAGTCGCTTGATAAATTTCTTCTAAAGAATTTTTTTTATTATCTGCTCCAACAAAAAAATCTTCTAGATATGGAAAGTTTTCATTTATGATTCTAAGAACAAATTCAATTTGTTCTTTTTGCTTATTAGCTAATTCATCAATTTGGGAATATTTTTTTTGCAATAATTTCTCAATTGAATTTCTCATATAAAATAATTCTTAGAAAAAGTATATAAATCTTTCTTATTCATTTTCTTAATTCTTCTTCCCAAATCTTTTGTTGAACCAATAAGTTAAGAAAATTAATACTACTAATCCTACAAGAGAAATGATAAATTTGAATAAGTTATCAGCATAAATCCAATAGCCACCTGCACCATATACAAGAGTTCCAACTCCTCCAAACATCATCCCAACGCCGACAGGATTAAGATGAAATACAAAAGTTCCCAAAGCAATTATTAAAATAGCTAATGGAACAGCGAGAATAAAAACTTTTTTTGAATGTATTTCATTTGCGTCGTCAAATTGAGTATAACACTCGGCCGGAGCTTCGCATCTTCCTTCTGATGCAATAATCTTTTCACCGACAGGAGCATATTCAACCCACTTGCCCCCCGACGTAATACAATCAGATTGCGTAGTTATTTGATAAAGAGTCTGATTACAAAAATCATCATATTTAGGTTCTTCATAAATTGTTTTTATTCCATACATGGCTACAAAAAGTGTCAGGATAAATATTGCAACTCCCAAAACAAAATTTTTTGCTATACTTCCGAAGCTCTTTGCATGATTAATTTCCATTATTCACCAACGCATAAAACATTTATAAACTCTTCCAATCCTAATCAATTATGGCAAACTACGAAGACATGTTGGAACAAGCTTATGAAAAAGTCAAGCAAGTTAACACGACTAATGGCAGATTTGAAATCCCGAAAGCCCAAGGACACTTTGAAGGAAAGAAAACAATTCTAACAAATTTTTTCCAAATAGCTTCGCACATTAGAAGAGCTCCAGAACATTTTCAAAAATTTTTATTAAAAGAACTCGCGACATTTGGACAACCAGAAGGCGACAGATTCGTCATAAATAATAAAATTCCAAGTGCAAAAATAAATCAAAAAATTGAACAATATATTAAAGAATTTGTAGTTTGTAAAGAATGCGGAAAACCCGACACAGAATTAGACAGAGAAGGAAGATTAAATTTCGTGCATTGTCTTGCGTGTGGAGCTAAGCATAGTGTAAGAAGCAAGATATAAACCTTTAAAAAACAGAATTTCCTTATTAAAATCAAGAATTCATGCGAATTCAAATTAAATAAAACAGGAGGAAAAATGGTAAAAGCTTATTGCGTAAAATGTAAGAAAAAGGGTCAAGAAATGAAAAACTCTGCGATTGTTCAGACTGCAAGAGGTGGATACATGGCAAAAGGAAAATGCAAAGATTGTGGTTGCAGTATGTGTGCTATGATGTCTAAGGACAATGCAGAAAAAGCAATAAAAGAAGGAGCGAAAAAATCCTTCTAATTAAAATTTATTTTTATTTTTATTATTTTATTAAATAACATCCGACGGACAAGTTAAATGTCGTCTATTAAATAAACAAAGATTCTAAAATTATACTCTCAAAATGTACGTAAATGTAATAAAATCCTACAGGAATGTCGTCGCTATATGCGACTCTGAACTTCTTGGTAAAAAATTCGAAGAAGAAAAATTTCAGTTGGATGTCAAAGAAAGTTTTTTCAAAGGGGAAGAAACAGACAAAGAAAAAACAAAAAAGATAATTCGAAAAATGGCAATGGAAGATTCAACATTCAATATAATCGGAGAAGAATCAATAAAATGCGCGATTGAAGCAGGAATTATTTCTAAAGAAAGCATTAAAAAAATACAGGGGATTCCTTTCGCGTTTGTTTTGATGTAATCATTTTTTTTCAATTCAAAGCGAGCCAAACCCCCTTGGCTTATTTTTCCCATTTATACCCGAAAGA
>CAYHMF010000021.1:0-12314 GCA_964357655.1 Candidatus Woesearchaeota archaeon
TTTGCAGGCACTAAGCCACGAGAGCCTTAATCTCGCCCGTTTGACCACTCCGGCACTCCCGCATTCGAGAAGGAAAATTAGTTTCCGCTCATTTTTTAAACCAATCTTTCATTTAAAAATATATCAGCCCGGGTAGTTCAGCGGATAGAATGCGTCCCTCCTACGGAAAATTTGTTTCGAAGAAAGGACGAGGTCGTAGGTTCAAATCCTACCTCGGGCGTGGTTATTTTCCATAATGATAAACTTTAAAACTAGAAGTTAGATAGTTAATCTATGCGTGGGTAGGTCAATGGCTAGACTCTCTGCCTTCCAAGCAGATTATCCGGGTTCGAATCCCGGCCCGCGCATTTATAAAATACAAAATGGAAGAACACAAAAAAAAACTTGCAACATTTCACGATAAACATTATAAAATCCTTCTCTTAATCCCAGTAGCACTTTTATTATTTTCTTTTGTTTACATGGGGGTTTTTTATTCAAAACATCAAGATTTTATTCGCAAAGATGTTTCTCTAACTGGAGGAACTTCAGCAACGATTTATGGAGAAGTAAACACCGACGATTTAAATGAAAAACTCTCAGAAAAACTCGAAGATATTAATGTAAGAAAAATTTATGATTTAGTAACAAGAGAGCAGAAAGCCGTAATAATTGAAACAAAGACCGACGGGGTGCAGACTAAAGAAATTTTGGAAAATTATTTAGGTTATAAATTAAATGAAAAAAATTCAAGTTTTGAATTCTCTGGTTCAAATTTGAGCGAAAGTTTTTACAAACAACTTTTAATGGCAATTTTTTTCGCATTTGTTTTTATGTCTTTAGTTGTTTTTATTATTTTTAGAACATTTGTTCCGTCGTCGGCAGTAATTATTTCGGCATTCGCCGATATCTTGATGACTCTCGTCGTCGTCAATTTGATGGGAGTTAAAGTATCCAGTGCAGGCATTGTCGCGTTTTTAATGTTGATTGGTTATTCTGTTGATACAGATATTCTTCTTACAACAAGAGTTCTAAAAAGGCAAGAGGGTTCATTAAATAAAAAAATTTTCGAAGCCTTTAAAACAGGGTTGACAATGACCTTGACAGCATTAGTGTCAGTAGTGATTGCATTAATTATTGTAAAGCCCCTCTCAGGAGTTCTAACACAAATTTTTATGATTCTTGCGATTGGTTTGGTGTTTGATATATTCAACACGTGGGTAACGAATGTTTCAATTCTTAAATGGTATGTAAAACATAAGGAGGGAAGTTCATGAAATTAGGCTGGAGAATTTGGTTGTTGATAATTGTTTTACTATTATCATTCTTATCTATATTTGGTTTCCCACCGCAATTTTTACAAAAAGGAGTTGTTGTTAATAGCGTGGAAACAAATTCAACAGCATTTGAACAAGGATTACGACAAGGACAAATTATTCTAGAAGTTGATGGAAAAGCAATCAAAGGCGTCGAGGATTACACTGGCGCTCTTCATGGAAAATACACTGGAGAAAAAGTAAAGACAGAAATTAAAACAAAAGATGCAGAATTAATTCTTTTTTCAGACAAGGCACCAGAAATAACTGTTTCAGATATTGCAAAAACAAATATAAAAACAGGTTTGGATTTATCCGGAGGTTCAAGGGCATTGATTAAGGCACAAGACAAAACACTTTCTTCAACTGAGGTTAATGATTTAGTTTCAATAACAAATAATAGGTTCAATGTCTATGGAATTTCCGACGTAAATATACGGCCTGTTTCTGACCTTTCTGGAGAACATTTTATGTTAATAGAAATTGCGGGTGCGACTCCAAACGATTTAGAAAAATTAATTTCCGAGCAAGGAAAGTTTGAAGCAAAGATTGCTAATGAAACAGTTTTTATCGGAGGTAAAAAAGATATTTCGTCGGTGTGTAGAAATGATGCAACTTGTGCAGGAATAGAATCATGTCAGCCAGCAGAAGGAGGATATTTCTGTAATTTTAGATTCTCAGTTTATTTAAGCGAAGACGCAGCCAACAAGCACGCAAAGATAACTGAAGATTTAGATTTAGATAATTCTAATCCAGAATATCTTTCAGAAAAATTAGACCTTTATTTAGATGACACTCTTGTCAATAGTCTTTTTATTGGAGTTGGATTAAAGGGACGAGCGACGACGCAAATTCAAATTTCAGGTTCTGGTTCAGGAGCAACGCAAGATGACGCATACAATTCAGCAAAAGAAGAAATGAACGAACTTCAGACAGTTCTTCTTACAGGAAGTTTGCCGTACAAACTCGAGATAGTCAAGCTAGACACAATTTCTCCAGTTCTTGGAAAAGATTTTATTAAATCAATTTTCCTTGCAGGAATTTTTGCCCTACTTGGAGCTTCGATAATTATTTTTTTAAGATATAAAAAACTTAAATCTTCTTTGGCATTAATTTCGACAAGCTTCTCAGAAATTATAATTATTTTAGGAGTGGCGTCGCTGATTCAGTGGGATTTGGATTTGCTAAGCATAGCAGGAATTCTAGCAACAATCGGAACTGGAATAGACCAACAAATTATTGTTTTAGATGAATCAAAACAAGACAGATATTTAAGCATAAAACAGAGAATGGAGAGGGCGTTTTCAATTATTTTAGGAACATATTTCACTGTCCTAGTGTCTCTGGTTCCATTATATTGGGCAGGTGCAGGTTTATTAAAAGGATTCACAATCACAACAATTATTGGAATAACGACGGGAATTTTAATTACAAGACCCGCATTCACAGAAATGGTTAAAAGGATTGAAGAATAAAAAATCTAAAGATTTAAATAGTGTGTTCCTTAATTATACTATATGTTACAAAATTGTACCGAGCTTAAAATAGCAAGAGTTTTTTTTAGAGAACCTACCACTCCCCATTATCTTAAGGAGATATCCAGAAAATCTAAAATAGCTCACACTTCAATTTCAAAAGTTCTCCCAATTCTTAAGAAAGAATTAATAATAAAAGAACGAATTGAACAAAAAGGAAAGAGAAAATTTCCTATTTTTTCAGCAAATTTAGAAAGTAGTTCTTATAAGAACTATAAAAAAATAAACAATTTATTGGAGTTAGTTTCTTCAGGAGCAATTTCATTCATTAAAGAAAGTATTATGCCCAAGGTTATTGTTTTATTTGGTTCTTATGCAAAAGGAGAAGATATTGAAAATAGCGATATTGATTTGTTTGTAGGGTCTTCTCCACAAAAGATTAATTTGTTGAATTTTGAAAAAATATTAGGCAGAAAAATACAAATTCATTTCAAAAAGAATTTTAATGAATACCCCAACGAATTAAAAAATAACATTCTTAATGGAAGCGTATTATCCGGGCATTTAGAAGCATTCAAATGAAAATACCTATAGAAAAAGATCCAGAGAAAGCAAAGGCATTATTAAAAATGGCAGAAGTAACTATTGAAAGATTAAATGAGCTTGGAATAAAAAAGTACTCTTCAAATTCATTGGTAGATTACTACGATTCAATTCACAAACTTTGTGAATCCCTCAGTTTATTGGAAGGGGTAAAATTTAAAGGGGAGGGGGCGCATTTCGAATTAATTAATCATATTTGTGAAAGATATGGAGTGTCTTCTTCAAATAGACAATTCTTACAAGATTTAAGAGACTACAGAAATAGAATTTCTTATGAGGGTTTTTCAATATCGCAAAAATTTATAGAAAACAGCCTTCAAAGAATAGTTTTAATAATAAAAAAATTAACAAAATTAATTTTAGAGGAGATTGAAGAATAAAATGTATGTTTCAAGACACGTATTTTTCGGAGCAATTTTTTCGTTATTTTTATTTTTAGTTTTTCCAAAAATAGAAGTTGTTGAAGCGTCGATAGTTTTTCTTTCTAGCGTATTAATTGATGTAGATCATTATATTTATTATGTTTACAAGAAAAAAGATTGGAGTTTGAAAAGGGCTTATAGGTGGTTTATGGAAACCGAAAAAAAATTTAAACATTTTAAAGGGAAACAAATGAGACAATTTTATGATTCTATTTGCATTTTTCATGGAATTGAAATTATTATCTTTCTTTTAATCTGGGCATTGGCATTTAAGATATTTTTGTTTATCATTATTGGGTGTTTGTTTCATTTTTTTATAGATTGGATAGACCTTTATTATAGAGACTATGATAAAGACAAAATAATCTCTTTAGTATATTCTATACAAAGGGCAAAGAATAAAAAGTTCGTTGAGGAGTATAAATAATATGGAAGTTCATGAAACTAAAAAAGAAGAGGTATCCAAAAACATTGTAAATTCTTTTGTAGATTTTCTATTTTCTGATAAAGAAGAGAAATGGTTAATTTTGATATTATTAATAGGAGTTTTACTAAGATTTTTGGTTGCCAGAAATATCTCCGCGTTAGGAGATGAAATGGTTCATGGGCCGCACGCAATCGGTTTTTTACATTCAGGATTAATAAGCACTCTTGCGCAGTCTCCTCTGTGGTTTTATTTAACTGATATTGTCACTAGATTTCTAAACGTAACTCTTTTTTCAGTAAGGTTTTTATCATTCTTTTATGGATCTTTGTCAATAATTATAATTTATTTATTAACTTCTAAGATGTTTGATAAGAAAGTAGCTTTAATTTCTTCTTTTCTCTTATCAGTTTCTTTTTTTACAATTAGATATACCTTAGCGGAAATGGACTTATCCGCAATCTTTTTTTTATTATTAGCAATTTATTTCTTTTTAGAATCGAATGAAAAAAATAAGTTCCCATTTTTATCCGCAGTCTGTCTAGGAATAGCTTCTCTTATAAAAACACTCTCTTTATTTTTTGTACCAGCATTCTTAATAGCTTTTTTTCTATTCAATCAATCTAAAGAAAAAAAACAGATTAAAAATAATCTAAAAAAGGCATTTATTTTTGGAATAGTCATTCTTTTATTTTTCTCCCCAATTTTGTTACATAATTACTTTTGGTATAAAGATAAGGGAATGGTAGATACTTATTTTGCACAGTATTTTGATATTGGAGAAGTTAGGCAAGCCTATGCAGGTCAATTAGGTTATGATTCAGGTTTGTTATCAGATAGATTTGTCGAAGGGGTTTTTACAATGTCTAATGCAGTTTTTAGTATGGATCCTTTAATTGTTTTAATTGGGATTTTTGGGATAATTTTATCTTTTTCATTGAAAAACATAAGGAAAGAATGGTTTTTTTTGATTTTATTTCAATCAATAGGTTTTATTTTTTTAATTTTGTCGAATTGGCTTGCAACACATTATACTACTATGATTCCTGTTTTTTGCATTTTTGGAGGATTTTTTATAGATAAATTTTCTAAAAGTTTTAAAACCTTCCAAGATATAGGTCCAAAAAAAATTTTAGCATTTATTTTAATTTTAATTTTTTTGTTTCAGATATGTCTTCTTTTTCCCCATTTAACCTCAAGAAGTGGGATAAGTCAAATGAGGAATTATGCTATTGATAATATGGAAAAAGATTCAATAGTAATTGTAGATGCAAGAATTTATCGTGGAAGAATTGTGTTTATGTTTCATGATTTTCATTATTTAGAGTCTTCATTTTTCCCGCAAATCATAGATTTAAATCAAAAATTACCTAGTCAAAATATTCCAACAAAAGTATATTTTATTGAGTGTGTTAGAGATGATTGTGGATGGGGGACTATCACTGAAGGAGGATTGAATGATTCTTCTGAACAGTTAGTTCAAGCTTTTTCAGAACAAGCAACTTTGGAAAAGACTATCTATGGGGGAGGGGGTTATGATGAGGAAACTGGGAAACCTTATTTTAAAATTTATTCCACGATGATGAATTTTAAACCTCAAATTATGCCCCAAATAGACTTAACTCATGAATGGTTTTATTATCCGGTTAATTATATCCCTAAAGAAAAAATTTGGGATAATTATAATGTTTATGGGGTTTTTGATAATTTACTTTATTTGTTTTCTAAAGTAGTTATTTTCATTTCAATTTTTTTAGCGATTCTTTTAGGAGTTTGGCCTTTTTATTTGATCTATTTAAATATTAGATAAATATTTTTAAACCTATAAACGGGTAAAACTAATATGAAACTACTATTAATCATCCCCCCAAATTCTCAAGAAGAAAGATATGGTGCTCTTTCAAATATAGGAACTCTTTATCCGCCATTAGGATTAGCGTATCTTGCCGCCGTGGCAGAAAAAGAAGCAGAGGTAAAGGTAGTAGATTCAGAAGCTATGAATTATTCTTATAAAGATCTTGCAAACATTGTAATAGACTTCAAACCAGACATGGTAGGAATGCCGGTATTTTTTACAACAATGAATAGATGTTATAAGGTTGCGGGAATCATAAAATCTATAGATAAAAACATAAAAATTGTTCTGGGGGGGGCCCAAGTAACATTAGATCATAACTTAGTAAAGGATAAAAATATTGATTTTGGAATTTATGGAGAAGGAGAGATTTCCTTTAGGAATTTATTGATTGCTTTAAGAGATAAAAAACCCACCTCAAAATTAAAAGGATTGATTTGGAAAAAAGGAAATAAAATAATCATTAATAAACCTCAAGAATTAGTTAAAAATATTGATGACTTACCAATTCCTGCAAGACATTTGTTTCCTATGAACAATTACCATTCTTCTGCAAATCTTAGGGGAAAGAGAACTTTGAATATCATGACTTCTAGAGGTTGCCCATATAAATGTGCGTATTGTGCCGGTAGTTTAATTTTTGGAGGGACTTATAGATATCATTCTAATGGGAGAGTCATTGCAGAATTAAAAGAACTTAAGGAAAAATATGGGGCAGATGATATTCAGTTTTATGATGAGACTTTTACCGCTAATAGAAAAAGAGTTATAGATTTATGTAACAAGATGATAGAAGAAAATTTAAATATCGAGTGGAGTTGTTTTACTAGGGTAAATCTTGTAGACAGAGAATTACTTGAAAAAATGAAACAAGCCGGTTGTTATCAAATTTTTTATGGGCTTGAGTCAGGAGTTCAAAGACTTTTAAATCTCATAAGAAAAGGAATAACTTTAGAACAATCAAGACAAGCAATGAAATTAACACATGAAGTTGGAATTGAGACGTGGGTTTCTTTTATGATGGGGCTACCTACAGAAACAAAAGAAGAATCAGAGCAAACAATAAAATTTGCTCTGGAAGTAGATCCTCATTTTGTGCAATTTCCAATAACCACACCATATCCTGGGACAGATATGTATAATATTGCTAAAAATACCGGAAGATTTTTGACTGACAATTGGGATGATTTCACC
Source organism: Candidatus Woesearchaeota archaeon (assembly GCA_964357655.1). Lineage (GTDB taxonomy): Archaea > Nanobdellota > Nanobdellia > Pacearchaeales > GW2011-AR1 > CAYHMF01. The sequence goes on from CAYHMF010000021.1 coordinate 7,269, forward strand.
GCATGGGATGTAGTCTATGTATCTAATAAAAGGACTCCAGAAGAGCTTAGAGAAACAGTTAAAAAGGCGTATAAAAAATTTTATTTACGCCCATCTTATATTCTAAGAAGATCAAAAAGTATCTTAAAACTTCCTACCTCAAAAATGTTTAGTTTAATTAAAAGCGGGGTACTTACAATATTTAAATGAATAAAATTTTACTATCTGTAATCATTCCAGCGTATAATGAGAAAAATACAATTTTGGAAATAATTAAAAGAGTTAAAAAGGTTAAATTGGAAAAAGAGATTATTATAATTGATGATTTTTCTACAGATGGAACAAAAGAGTTATTAAAAAAAATAAAAGACCCAATTATAAATGTATTTTTTCATGATAAGAATTATGGGAAGGGCCATGCAATTAGAACTGGAATAAAAAAATCAAAAGGGGAGATTATAATAATCCAGGACGCTGATTTAGAATATGATCCTAAAGATTATTATAAATTAATAAAGCCAATAGTGGAAGGAAAAACTAAAGTTGTTTATGGGACAAGATTCCCCAGAAAGAAAGAAAAATGGTTCCCTTTTTTTCATTATTTTAGTCTTTCAAATCCATATTATTTAGCGAATAAAATTCTTACTACGACTACTGACTTACTCTATTTTACTGATATTACCGACGAACCAACATGTTACAAAGTTTTTAGCTCAGAAGTATTAAAAGATATTAATTTAAAATGTGAGAGATTTGAATTTTGCCCAGAAGTAACAGCCAAAATAAGAAAGAAAAGATATAAAATATATGAAATCCCAATCTCTTATAATCCACGATCCACTAAAGAAGGTAAGAAAATTAAATTTAGAGATGCAATTCAGGCGATGTGGGTTTTAATAAAATACAGGTTTAACGATTAAAATGGCAATTAAAGGCAGAAAATTTGAGAGAATTTTACAAAATAAGATATTAAGACCAATAAGACTTAATGCAATAACAAAGATTATTTCTAATTTACCTTCAGGCAAAATATTAGATATAGGATGTATGGACGAGTTCTTACTTAACAGAATTCCAAAGAGGTTTGATTATCAGGGGGTAGATGATGAACCATTATGTAAGAATGCGAAGATACAAAGGAAAAAAATAGAACAATTAGAAAAAAATAAAAAATACGACATTGTTATAGCTACCGAAGTTTTAGAACATCTTGATGATCCTGTCGCCGGAATAAAAATATTAAAAACCCTTTCTAAAAGGTATGTCTTAATTTCAGTACCCAATGAACCATTTTTTTCTTTATTCAGATTTTTTATTCCAGCAAGAGAACATCTATGGACAATTTTTCCTGAAGCATTAAAAAGACAATTAGGCAAACCTATTCTAGAAAAAAGAGTATGTTTTAGAAGAACTTATATTGGTTTGTGGGACATCACAAAAGTAAATAAGCATAATCTTTAAAAATTATCCTTTCGCTACATTTTTATGAATAAGAAAGTTCTTTTGATAAATATGCCTTCCTCAATAAGTGTTTATGGAAAGTCTGCACTTAAAGGAATCATAGCACCACGACCATTTGTTTCAATGGCAGAATTAGCAGGCAGTGTTTTAAAAGTTGGTGCAGATTGCCAAATTTTAGATTTACAAGCCTCAGAAAAACCCTATGTAGAATTATCCAATATTATAAATAAATATCAGCCAGATTTTATCGGAATAACTTTCACAACATTATTATTTGAAGAGGCGAAAAAAATTTCTAAATTTATTAAAGAAAAATACCCTAAGATAATTATTATAGCAGGAGGGGTTCATTCTTCAATATTTCCCGAAGAAGTCGCCTCCTCGCATCACATAGATATAACTATTTATGGGGAAGGGGATATTACTTTACAAGAAGTTATTAAAAAATATCCTAAACTTAAAGGCATTTTAGGAATAGCTTACAGAGACAATAAAAATAAAATAATAAAAAACCCCCCACGATCTTTAGTTGATAATTTAGATATACTTCCGATGCCGGCTTGGCATTTATTTAATATTAATTTGTATATGAATCCTAAAGCAATAGCTAGAGAATCTCCCGTAGGAACTATTGGAACCTCGAGGGGGTGTGTGTATGGGTGCACTTATTGTAATAAATCTGTTTTTGGAAGAAAATTTAGAGCAAAATCAGTTAATAGAGTAGTTGAAGAATTTGAACTACTTAAAAGAACAGGCTTCAAGGAAATACATGTTTGGGATGATATGTTTGCTACCGATTTAAAAAGGGCAAAAGATATTTGCGACGAGATTGTAAAAAGAGGTTTAAAGATATCTTGGCAACTTGAATGTGGGGTCAGAGTTAACTGTGTAGATAAAGAATTTTTTGAGAAATGTGTTAAAGCAGGATGTTATAAAGTGGCTTTTGGGTTTGAGTCAGGGAATGATAGTATTTTGAGGTCTATAGAAAAAGGGATAACTATTGAACAATCTAGGAATGCAGTTAAATGGGCCAAGGAATCAGGAATGGAAACCTCTGGGTTTTTTATGTTAGGATTGCCTGAAGATACTCAGGAAACAATGGACGAAACAATAAATTTCGCATGTTCTTTGGGGTTGGACTACGCGAAAGCAACTATTTTAGTCCCTCTTCCGTCGACAAAAGTTTTTGAAGATTTTGAGAAGAAGGGACTGTTGAAAACAAAAGATTGGACCAAGTATAATTTTCATACAGCTTCTAGAGTTTATGATCATCCTAAACTTTCATGGGAAATCTTAGAAAAATATTATGATAAATTCCATAAAACGTTTTATTTTAGACCAAATTATATAGTTCACAGATTAGTAAGGAGTATAAAAAAAGGAGAAATTCTTGATGATGTTAAAATGGCTTTTACAACTTTTGTAAAATGACTAAGAAAATTTTTTAACAAAATAATTAATTATTCTTTTAAACCCTCTTTTATCTGGAAGAGCTTCATCAATTCCTTTTCTTAAATTATACTTATCAAAAATTCCTCCAAGGGATTCATAAATTTTATCTCCCAATCCCTCTTCAGTTTCAATATTTTCAATTTCTACATCTTTTTCAATATACCCCTCTTCCTTAGCTTTATTTATAATATAATTGATTCTTTTTAATTGACTTGGACTTGAAACAATTCCCACTTTCTTTCCATTTATTTTTTTAAAAGAATTTAATATGTTCTCAAGAGTATTTTGTGAAGAAGATTCAATATGTATGTTTTTGGGTTTTATTCCTTTTTTTCTTAATTCTCTGTAAATTATTTCTGCTTCATGTTTATATTTTGGATTTAATCTTGGGGTATTCCCTCCAGAAGCAATAATTACTGAAGGATGATATTCTTTAAATGCTTCAGCTCCTTTGTCGGCTCTTCTTTGGGATTTTTTTGTTTGAACACTGCCAAGAACAAGTATTGCGTCTAATTTTGTTTTGCTTACCATAAGAAATAATGAGATAATAAAGAAAATTATTATAATAAAGGAAAAGTTAGTTTCTAAAAAAACTCCAAACACATTAATCGAATTTCCAGTGATAGTTTTAAATCCACTTAAGGAAATAATTATAATTGATAAAAGAAATAAAATCTGACCTAATAATTTTTTGTTCATTCATTAACCACGCTTATTTAATTTAAATATTTAATTGTATAGAACATATATCCCAAAAACCACATCTTTTTAAACACTTTTTCCAGTTTTATTTAATGAGTAAGAAAAAAATAGTTGTTCTTGGAGCAGGAATTACTGGATTAGTTACTGCATATTACTTTTCCCAAAATAAAAATTTTGAAGTGATTCTTGTTGAAAGGCAAAAGTATGTTGGGGGGACAGCTTATTCTTTTGATTATAAGGGATTTACTTTAGATTATGGCCCACATAAAATTTATACAGAAATTCCAGGAATAATAAATGAAATCCAAAAGGTAACCCCTTTATTAAAAATTAAAAAAGAAAATAGCATCTATTTAAAAGATAATTTTTTTGATTTTCCTTTAAAGATCTCTCAAATATTTCAAAAAATACCTTTTACAGCCATGAAGTCCGGAATTGAGATATTTACCAAATCCTTAAATAAACTTCCAGACGATTCTTATGAGAATTTTTTAATAAATAGATTTGGAAAAACTCTTTATAATCTTTCTTTTAAAGATTACGCAACAAAAGTTTGGGGGACAGATCCCAAAAAATTAGATAAAGAGTTAGCAATAAAAAGAGTCGCAGTTTCAAATATCTTTGAATTGATAAAAGGGATATTGTTTAAAGACACTCAAAAAATAAGTGCCGAATATTTTTATTATCCTCCAAAAGGGATAAAACAATTATTAGATAATTTAGTAAAGAAAATTCAGGAAAATGGAGGAAAAATAATTTCTGGGCAGACTATTTCAGAAATTAATATTAAGTCCGGAAAAATAAATTTTATAAAAATAAATAATAAAAAGATTAAGACAGATTATATTATCTCTACAATTTATCTCGAAGATTTGATAAAGGTTATAAATGATAAACTGAAAATAGAAAGTGTTGTTAATAATTCAAGAAATCTCTTTTACCAAAAAATAAGCATAATTTATTTTATTTTAAATAAAAAAAGGGCATTAAAAGATTGTTGGATTTTCTTTCCAGAAAAAAAGTTCTTATTTCATAGAATAAGTGAACAGAAAGCATTTTCCCCCTACACCTCTCCAGAAAATAAAACAGCAATAATGGTTGAAACTACAAAAGAACCAACAAATGAAAATATTAAGAAGATAATCAATCAACTTGAGAATATTGGGGCTTTAAAAGAAAAAGATATAGACGAATATTTTGTAAAATCTTCTGATAGGGTATACCCAATTTACAAAAAAGGTTTTTTTGATAATTTAAATCCGGTAATCAGATATGTAGAATCAATTGACAATCTCTATTCAATCGGGAGACCAGGATTATTTAATTATAATAATATGGATCAGTGTTGGGATATGGCTAAAAAAACATTTGAACATATTCAACAGAAGAAATCAAAACAAGAATGGAAAAAAACAAAGAAATATTTTGATAAATATAGAATTGTGGATTAAT
>CAYHMF010000022.1:0-12113 GCA_964357655.1 Candidatus Woesearchaeota archaeon
CGAGCCTGTAGCTCATGTAAGGAACCAAGGTTCCTTGACAGTCAACCTCCTTTTCGGCACGGTTGAATAATCGCTACAGGTAAGATAGTACGAGCCTGTAGCTCAGCTTGGTTAGAGCGCTGCTCTGATAATGATCTTTTCCTTTAACGAGGATGAGATATTAGATAGGCAGAGGTCCACAGTTCAAATCTGTGCAGGCTCATTTGATTTGAACAAATCAGTTTAAAATAAATATTCAAGCGGGAAAGTGTGTGAGAAAACTTCGTGTTCTCGCGTGAGAATCTGTGCAGGCTCATTTTTATATGTCACAAAGAAAATGAAAAATTCAGAAGAAAATTTTCAAAAACTTCTTGAAGGGATAAACAAGTATTACACAATATCTAAAGAAGTCTACAAAAAATTTGGAGGGCCGTCTACTTATTTTCATCTTGAATGCATAAAAGCTGGGAAGAAAGAATATCTTGGGGGAAGGCATATTGAAATGTTGTATGCTACATTAACTGCTTGGGGGATGCATAGGATGGGAGATATAGAAAAAACCAAAGCCAAGTTAGTTGAATTTGAAGAATTTAAAAAAACAATTTTAGATAACAAAGAAAAATTAAATAGATTGAAAAATGTTAGCTTAATTAATTTAGACCAATATAAAGAAGAAATAAAAGATTTATTTCTCAATTTAAAAGTGAGTATTTCAAACGCTTTGATTGTTGCAAATTCAAAAACAATGTATCACTTGTTATGGGATTTAATTCCTCCAATGGATAGAGAACATACCATTTACTTTTTTAAGAAGAATAAATTAGTTCCAAAAGACTCTGAAAAGCAATTTGATTTATTTTGGGAGATATTAATTAAAATAAAGAAAATAATTTTAAGCAAAGAATTTCAAAGTCTTAATATAGAAACAACAAATAAAGGATTTTTTAAATCCAAACCTAAGATAGCGGATGATTTAATTATGACTTATGTTAAGGAAATTAAAGAGAAAGATAAAATTGCATAAAACACAACCTGAATTTTGCCCCCAAAATTTTCATTTTCACTTAGCGTCCATTTCAAGAACGAGTTTTCCTTCTTCAAGATTGTAATTTGTTATTGGAAGGCTAATTGGAATTATTTTTTTGTAAACTTTAGTTTTTCCAAGGGCTTTTATTTCAATACTATTTTCCAAAGATATAATTGAGATGTCTTTTATTGATTTGACGTCGGGCATATTAATTTCGTAAACAACTTTGTTTGCAAGTCGTCGAATTGTTGTTTCTGGTTCTTCTTTCGGCAATGTTGAAAATTTTTTGAGTTTATCAGAAGACATTTCAAGTGCAGGAATTTTTTGAACTTTTTTGACAGGAGTGAGTTTTGGCTGGTTCAAATTATTAAGTGGAATTTCTTTACCATTAATCATCAGTTTTATATTTGTATTTGGCCGAATTTTTGCAGGTTGGTTTGAATTTGACCTTACCATTTCTCTTGCCATTTCTTTTTCTAACATGTTCATCATGTTCCCCAACATTTTATTTATCATTTTTCCACTAATTCCTCCAAATGGCATCATGAATGAATCTCCGATGTTTTGTTGAATATCACTTTCTCCTAACATCCCCCAATCTTCATCTTGTGCGTTTTTATTTATAGAAGATCCACAAATAGGACAGAATTTGTATTTGTCACTTACTTTTTCCCCGCATCGTCTGCATTTTTTTTTGTTAAACATTTAATCAAGAAATCATGGTTATTTAAATAGTTTTCTGGGTTATTCTTGTGACGAATTATCGCAAATAATTCTCTCATCTTTGATAATTCTTTTTATTACTTTTGGAAAAGTATATCTGCCTTTTTCTTCATAATGAATTATAATTTCTTCTTGTATGTGGGGGGGTTTTTAATTCATAGACCTGGCTGGGGGTTCTTTTACAAAGTCTGTGACAGTGGTGGTAATTCCTATTGATTTTATTTTATTTTATCTTTTATTGGATGGATGTTGTAAAGGTCATCTTTTTCAGATTCGTATAATCCTGTTTCTTTTAAAACATCGTCGATATTTTGGTGGTATGTAATCCCTTTTTCCATGAAATATCTTGGATAATCTTTTCTCGCAAAAAGTTCATTAGGAATTATTCTTCCCATATTATTACTTGAATTTTCTACAATCACAAAATTTTCTCCTTTTTTATACATTAGATTATCACTAAATCTATCCTTGAAATTGTGGATTTCAGAATAGCAAATAAATTCTTTGAGGGCGTCTAAAGGTTCCAATGTTTTTGGTTTTTTCATTATCTTTGGTCTTTGATAATTCACATCTTTTCCACAAAATGTTTTTACAGAATGGTATCTTGGATTGTTTTGTTTTTCAATTGATTCAGGACTTAAATTTTGAGGGAAGAGAAGATTTGCACCTAAGAATAACATTGCAATTAATCTCGTGATATTCTTTATTTGGCGTTTGGGGCATAGAATAATGAGGTTGTGGAATTTTAAAAGTATTTGTGTGGGGGATTTAATCTATCGTTCTCGAAGATATTTTCCCATAGACATCAATTCTCGAGTTTCTTCCACGAGCGCAGGTTTGGTTTTTTTGACGACAAATTCTTCAATTTCCCAAAAATCTTTGAACTTTTTTTTCTTTTTAATTTCTTTTAATTTTGGAATCCAAAAAAATATTACAATCATTCTCACTATTCCCCCGATTATGAATATTAAGATTATTGGTTTAATTGAGGTGATGCTAAGATATTCTATTAGAATCGCGCTTAACCCTGCTCCGAGGAATATTCCTATTCCGTTTAAAAGATCGTGGTATGAAACTGCCAACGCCCTTTTTTGTTTGTGTACATTGTCATAAATGAAATTTCTTGATGCAAGATTAAATCCCGAATTAGCTATTCCGCTAATAAGGTTTGGCACTAAAATAAGATAAAGGGGAGAAGGAGATAAAACCCACAAGATTGGCACAATTGGAAGGAAAATTGATGTGATGCAAATTGCGGCGTAACTTCCGTATTTGTCGACGATTCCCCCCCACAAATTTAAGAAAATTAATGAAAAAAATGTTCCAGATAAAATAACGATTATGTATGTAGTATATGAAAATTCAAGAGTTCTTAGCAGATAAATCGCGTACAAGGAAGAAGAAATGTAAACTGAAAAACTTAACGTCGCGTGAAAGATTGAGAATCTTCCAAAATTAGTTTTCGGAGCCTTGATAAGAAATTCCTTGAATGAAAATCTATAACTCTTTTTCAATTTTATTTTTGGTTCATATTGTTTTTTAATAACTCTGATGCAAGTTATTCTTATTATAAATGCAAAAAGGAACAGCGTCGCGAAACCCGCCATAATCCACCCATTTTTTTTAGTGTAATCCAAAAATAATGAAGCTAAAATTGCCAGAGTAAATGAAATAATTCCCATAAGAAAACTTCTTTTTGAAAACCATCTTCCGCGATATTTTTCGTCGACAACATCCCCCATCCATGAGAACCATGCAGGATATCCCATGCTGGTAATAATTGAGAAAGTTGCAACCCAAATCAAAATAAAAAATGGGAGAGCATTCAACAGAATTCCTTTGTAAAACAAACATGAAAATAATATCAGGGGCAACCACATCAACGATTCAAGAAAAACCTTTTTGACGAGTATTTTTTTCCGCGAATATTTTTCTATTAATTTGGAACCTTTTATCTGGCTCAGCGGGCCTAACAATCCCTGCACTGAACTCAGCAAAGCCACTATTGAATTGCTTGTATTTAGGGCAATCGCAAATGGTTTGATAAATTCGTTTCCCACTGCGCTCTCTGCAGAAAAAAGCATGCCCTCTTTAATTCCAAGTCTTCGTGTTTTATGTTTCAACTCTTTTATGTTCTTTGCCATCTTTGCCTCTAGTAAAAATCTTTTTTTAAGATTTTTCGAGGTACACCTTTGAGGGGTGCACCTTCTTTTTATTTTATTAGAATCAGTTATCTTTAAATATATCGGAAGCTAATTTTGTTTATGAAGAAAAAAATTTATATTACAACCCCGATTTACTATCCAAATGATATTCCCCATATAGGGCATGGGTATACTACTTTGGCAGCAGATATTCTGGCTAGGTGGAATAAGATTAATGGAAATGATGTGTTTTTTTTGACTGGCACCGACGAGCATGGTAAAAAAATTGAAGCCACGGCCGAGAGAGTTGGAAAAACTCCAAAAGAGTTTGTAGATTCTCTTGTTCCCAAATTTAAGGATGCTTGGAAAAAACTCAATGTAGATTACGACAAATTTATCCGAACAACCGACAAGGAACACGAAAAAGTTGTTCAGCAAATTCTTCAGAAAGTTTTTGATAATGGTGATCTTTATTTGGGGGAATACGAAGGATTTTATTGTACTGGGTGTGAAGCATACTATACTGAAAAAGATTTGGAGGATGGACGCTGTCCAATTCACAAAACAAAAATTGAAAAATTGAGGGAAAAAAGTTATTTTTTCAAATTGTCAAAATATCAAGATAAATTGTTGAAATTGTACAGAGAAAATCCAGAATTTATTTTGCCAAAGAAAAGAGCAAAAGAAGTTATTAATAGAGTTAAAGAAGGTTTGAATGATTTGAGCATTTCAAGGACAAGTTTTGATTGGGGGATTGAACTTCCTTTCGATAAAAAACATATTGCGTATGTTTGGTTTGATGCTCTTTTGAATTATTATTCTGGAGCTAAAAAAGGTTTTTGGCCTGCGAATGTGCATTTTATTGGAAAAGATATTTTGTGGTTTCATGCTGTTTATTGGCCTGCAATACTAATGTCTGTTGGAATTGAATTGCCAAAAAAAATATTTGCTCATGGTTGGTGGACATTCGATAAAGAAAAAATTTCAAAATCCCGAGGGAAAGTGATTAATATAGATGAATTAATTTCAATTGCAGGAGTTGATTCGGCAAGATATTTTTTATTTCGGGCAACACCTTTTGGCGAAGACGGGGATTTTTCAGAGCAGGCTTTAATTGATAGGCATAATAATGAACTTGCAGATAAATTGGGAAATCTTGTTTCAAGAGTTTCTGCATTAGTGGAAAAATATGGATTTGAGAAAACAGAGAATAAATTAATTAAAAAATTGAATGCCAAGAAAATAGAAGAGCTTTTTGAAGGTTATGAATTTGATAAAGTTTTGAATGAGATTTTTGCATTCATTGATATTTGCAACGAATATGTTCAGAACAAAAAACCTTGGGAAACTGGTGATAAGAAAATTTTGTATGAATTAAAAGAATCTATTTTAGAAATTGCGAAGTTGCTTTGGCCTTTTATTCCAGAGAGTTCAGAAAAAATAACAAAACAATTTAGCGCTAAGAAAATTAAGAAAGGGGAAGTTTTATTTAAGAAGATTTGAATATGAAAGTAGAACCCCATTAAATATTTAAATAGTCAATTTTTAAACTAAATATGGTAGATGAAGATTCAAAAAAGAAAATTTATGAAGTTGGTCCTAGATTTGAGGATGTAATGAATTATTCAACTGACTCTAAAACTGGAGGGGTAGATACTAGAAAATTAGAAAGTTTTAGAGGAAGATATGGACTCAAAAGAAAAAATTGCGATGTTTTGGAAGGTCCTTGTTCTTGTGGGGCTTGGCATTAATCCTTACTCAAACCCAATTTTTGAAGAACTCTTTTAAACATTGTTTCCTTGTCTTTGTCAGAATCGTATTCAACTCCTAACATTTTTGCTGCGATTTCTTTGTATGCCCTCGCGGAATTGCTTTTTGGGTGCGTATGCACAACTGCATCTTTCATCCCCAAGGATTTTGAAACCATTATGTCCTCCGGAACCATTCCAAGAATTGGAACTTCCAGCATTTCTCTTACTGTTTCTGGTTGCATCTCAATATCGTTTTTCTTTACTCTCGTAACGATTACTCCGGAAGTTTTCTTTTTCATTTGCTCAATTATCTTTATAGTCTTAAGAGCGTCGGTGATTGCAGGCATTTCAGGATTTGTTACAATTATTAATTCGTCGGCCATATCAATCGCACACATTGCTTCGTTGCCGAGTCCTGCTGCGCTGTCGACAAGAATAATATCAGCTATTTTTTTAAATTCCCTTTTGAAATCTTTTAATTTTTCTGGCTTTGATTTTCTAAATTCTTTTATTGATAATGAAGCAGGCATTATTTTCATTCCAGAATCGTGTTCGTACGCCGCTTCAAAAGCGTCTACTTTTTCTAAAAGAACATGGTTTAGGTTTATTGGAACTTCTGGCGAACCGAGGTGAATTCCGACATTTGGCGTCGAGAGATTTGCATCAATCACCAAAACATTTTGTCCAAAATAATTCATAGCTGCTCCTAAATTTATCGCAGTCGTGGTTTTTCCGACGCCCCCCTTTCCAGATGTAATAACAATTATCTTGTTCATTTGTGTATTTTCGAAGAAATTTTTACAGGAATTTGTCCTATAATCTCCAAAGTATCTTCAAGGAATTTATATTCTTCTACTTTAATAAAAATTGCTTAGTTGTACTTATAAACTTTTCTAAACTCTCGGCGTATTCCTTGAGCATTTCGAGATTGACATTGATTTCTTTTCCACGATAAAATACTTTTAATGTAACGTTTTTCCTGAATTCTCCAATTCTTTCGCATCGCAATTCGCGAATTTTTCGGAACATTTCATACATGTCAATTACCTTTAGAAATTCTTTATCTTTTTGGAACAATTTCCTAACTTGGTCAATTTTTCCCATCGGATTTGGAGAAACGCTCGCGATTTTCTTTTTCTTTTTTGCGTGAATAAGAATGTGTTCTATGCTTGTGTCAATCATTTTTCGCCATCTTGAAATTAAATTAACGATGACGTCGCAAGTTTTTGTGTATTTCAAACTAACATAAAGTAGATGGTCTGCGCTTATTTTTTCTTGTATTATGTCTTCCATTCCTCGAATCCTCTGAACTACGAATCAGAATTATGTTTAGTGAGGATTATGTAGTTTTTATATCTTTCTTTGAAACACTGTTTTGGTCTTTCGCAACACGCTTTTTGCAGTTCCTAGGAATTCTTTAGTTTTTTCAATTGTGATTATTCTTGGCTCCATGCGTTCAGACAAAATTATCACGTTTCCATTTTTTGCAATTTCCATCGAGCTTTCTTTATGCTTTTGAGCCACTTCAAAAAGTTCGACAATTAACTTAATTTCTCTCTCGGTAATTTGATATTTTTCAGAACATTTTTCTTTGAATGTTTTGAAGTTTATTTTTGGGTCAGGGTCTAATTTAATTCTTCGCAATAAATATTCATATTGCAAAATTGCAGTGATGCAGTTTGTTGTTGCTTCTTTAAGTTCACGAATCATTTTCAGCAAAAGTTTCTTGTTTTTAAGCAAAGGAAATGTGACATATGCGATATAGTCAACTCTGGAAATTATTTTTTCTGCTTTTTGCAAGTTTTCTATGAATTTTGTCATGGAAATTGATGTTTTCAAAATTAATATTGTTTTAGGTATAGGAATCTATATAAATAAGTGAGTTGTTGAGGGTTTATGGTTGATATAAATAATTTATTTATGAATTATGAAGATTTTTTGAAAGGGGCTAAATCTTGTCCTACTCTTGCAATAACTGAAAGAGAAATTCAGATTGAAGAATTAATGAAAACTTATAATCGGGCTTATTTAATTTGCTTAGGATATTCTGCAGAAGAAATAAGTCGTGTTGAGAGAGGTATATATTAATGGTGGATGTAGAATATATTCAAGAAGTTCCGAAGCATAAAGAATGTGGGAAATATCTTAGTAGTTATGAGAGATTGGTGTGAAAAACTAATCATAAAGCGATAGATTTGGGAATAGTATATTCTTGTAACAAATGCAATGTTTATGTTCTTGATAATGTTGATTATAAAACTATGGATGAAATAAATGAATTTATTAAAACCAATAAAACCAGTTTAGAAAAATTCCTTGCTAGCTCAATTCAAGAATAGCTTCTGCTAAATCTCCGCCGGTTTTTTCAAGAGTTTCTTTTGCTTGTTCTTTTGAGCATCCTGTTTTTTCCATAACTGTTTCAATGTCTTCTTCGGTGATTCCTTGTTCTTCGTTTTCTTCGACGATTTTCCCAGATATTTGAAAAGTTTCTTGCCCTTGCATTTTTATTTTAGTTACAGAAGGGTTTTCAATTATTATTCTACTGTCGTCTGTTTTTTCAATTATAACTCGCGAAGCATCTATTTCTTCTTGGGACATTCCCATTTTCTTCATCATTGCTTGCATCTGTTTTGGATTTATCCCGCCGAACATTTTCTCATTAATTTTTTGTTTAAATTTATTGTAATAATTTTTCCGAAAAGCGAACTAAGATTATCTGGGGTCATTATCTTGTCCAAACCTATTTTAAAAAGATTAATTTTGTGTTCAACTAAATAATTTGCCAATCCATCAACTTCTCCTTTTTCAGCTAAACATTCCAAATATTTTTTTTTATAATTGTTTGGGGAATATTCTTTTTCAACTTCTTCCAATGAAGTAAATACTTTTTTTGTCATTTTATCAGTACCAAACGCCTAGAAATACTCTGAATGCGACTATCAGAACTATGAATGCAATTACATGTGTTGGTTTAAGACTGAATTTTGAGTCGTATTCTTCATTGAATCTCGTCAATCCTCCAAATCCTCCTGGAAGTTGGACATTACTGTTTTGCGCCATGATTTATTAAAATATAGATAGTTTTTAAAAGTTGCTGTGGTTTAATTCAAACCAAGAAAAGTTTTCTCTTTGTCATTTAACTCTCTTATACATATTTCTTCCTCTAGGTCAAATTCTTTTTTATAAAAAATTTTCCCACATTCTTGCGTGGCTCTTTGTTCCCAATCTCCATAAAACTCTTTTGATTTTAATTCAATATCTGAGATTATATCGAAGTTTTGAAGTTTATGTTCATTTAAGACATTATTTAATTTATTTAAATCTCCCCCAATATTATATGTGCTGCGTAATTCTTGTCCCTTATTTTTGTAAACATTAACACTATAAAATGGAGTTTCTTCTTTTCTAGACACATTTAATATTGCAATAACATTTACCTTATTTTTCATTTTATTTCTCATTCATACCCCCCGCAAAAAGTTTTTAATTAGTTTAATCATTTTAAATTAAAGCCCCTTTAAATTATATCTAATTCCTCCAGTATCAATAATTCTTGGAGCATCACATTCTTCATATCTGTGATGAATTCTGCCTTCTTCTTGTTTTATAGCTCCTAGAATTCTTCTATATAATCTTTGTGCAATTCCTCTCGAACAATACTTAATAGTATTACACTCTACGCCATTAAACCACAACTCTGCATTAAATTTGTTATCCTCTTTTCTCATAATTATTTGTCCATCTGCCCATGGCCATAAATTAGTTGAGGCAATAACATCTTTTACAACTTTATTAATTCCGCTATTCGAATAATCTAATCCTATTCCCATTATAATCTCATTAATTTTTTCATTTTCTCTTGGTTTATCAAACATCATTGCAAAATAAACCTCCGCTTCATTAAAATTATCTTTGATTTTTACTGGTTTTAAAACCGAAACCCCAGATGTTTTTTGAACATATTCTTTAAGTTGTGCAACTTCAATCATCTTTATCATATCTTTTTCAATTACTTCATATTGAACAGAATCTTTTTCAGCCTCATAACTATATTTAAAACCCCATAATGTATCATTTATTCTTCTTTCAATATATGTTTCACTAAGTATCTTTTCTAATTCTCTATTCTTAAGTTTTTTAATTTCTTGTGTCATTTTTTATCTTTTCATATGTTTAATTACTATAAAATAATTACATATAAACTATACTTATAATTTATGGCGAACATGTATGCCCCCGATTAGAGATTTAGTTTGTGTGGGAAATTGCGTCAGGAATTATTTTTCTTTCTGCTATCTGAAGGTGTTTTTGATATGTTGCTAAAGCACATCCAAATCGCTTCGCAAGTTTTCTTAAACTTGTATCTTTCGGAACATTATAATATCCTTCCCTAATTGCAAGTTCTATTGCTTTTTTTTGAAGATTAGTTAATGCGGGCATAACTTTGGGAAAATAAATATCATCTAATTTCTCTTGTCTTATACTATACAATTCAAATCCAAGCACATGCGTCTGAATATCTTCTAAGAATTTGTTAATTAATTTTCTATCAAAAGAAGCAAGTTCCCAGTGTTCATATCCTTTTTCATCTATTAAAACTGGTTTTATCATGAACATGTTTGGATTAAAAAATTCAGAAGGTTTATCCTTTGTCCAATCTGTTGTGAACAAAGCATTGTTATTCAGTTCAATTTTAGTAATAGTTTTTTCTTTTTTCAGAGAATTTACAAATTTTTTAATATCTTCTTTTTTACCGCTTAAATGGTGAAACCCCGAAACATAAATTCTTTTGTTTTTTATTTCATGCCCTAAATAGATTGTTTGCAATATCACATTAAATTTTTTACATCTATTCCCCAATATACAATCATGCGTATATGAAAATTTTGCAACCCACATACGAACATGTATGTTATTTCAATTTAAATAAGTTTCTTTTGAGAAAGGTTTATAATAATAAAAATTATAGGATTAATATGGACTTTAAAGAAATAAAAAATTGGAATATAGAGATAGAGAAGCAAATTGTTGAAAAATGGAGAGACGCAGAAATGTTTAAGTTCGATTCTAATACCAAAAAGAAAATTTATTCTATTGATACTCCCCCGCCGTATGTCAACGCGCCGGTTCATATTGGGCAGGCTATAACTTATTGCTATATGGATTTTTTTGCTCGTTACAAAAGGGCGAAAGGTTATGAAGTTATTTTCCCTCTTGGATTGGACAGGAATGGAATTCCGATTGAAATTGCTACAGAGAAAAAATTCAAAATTTCCCCATTTAAAGTTGGCAGAGAAAAATTTATTGAAGCTTGCGAAAAATTGCTGAATGAATCTTCTCTCAAGACAACAGATACTTTTGCAAAATTTGGAATTTCATTTACATCTTACAAATTAGGAGAAGAGATTGGTGCAATTTACAAAACAGATTCTCCAGAATATCGGGCGTTGACTCAGGCAACTTTTATTGAGCTGTACAAAAAAGGTTTGGTTTACGAGGATACGCGAATAAATAATTGGGACACGAAACTTCAGACAACTGTTGCTGATTCTGAAATTGAATACAATGATATAGATTCAACATTTAGCGATATCAAGTGGGAAATTAAAGAAACTGGTGAGGACGTTGTTATTGGAACCACGAGGCCAGAATTAATTTGTAGTTGTGGAATGGTTATCTTCAATCCCGACGATAAAAGATACAAACATCTTGAAGGGAAGAATGCATTTTCTCCGTTGTTTAAAAAAATAATTCCGATCAAGGCGCACCCTTTGGCAGAGATTGATAAAGGAACAGGTTTAGTTATGATGTGTTCGGCAGGAGATTTGTCTGACATTCAATTTTTTAGAGAACAGAACATAGAACCAATAATTTCTATAAACAAGGACGGGACAATGAATTCCAACGCGGGATTTTTGGAAGGAATGAAAGTGCGAGAAGCGAGAGAAAAAATAATTGAAGAATTGAAAAGCAAAAAACTTTTGGTGAAGCAGGAAAAAATTAAACATCGGACGCCAGTTTCTGAAAGAACAAAAGCAGAAATTGAATTTATTGAAATGCCTGAGTATTATTTGAAGCAAGTTAAATTTAAAAAAGAAATGAAAAAAATTTCAGGGATTTTAAAATTTTATCCAAAATCAGCGAAGAAAATTCTTGATGATTGGATTGATTCGGTTTCTATTGATTGGCCAATTTCAAGAAGGAGGTTTTACGCCACGCCTATTCCGTTGTGGTTTTCAGAAGATTTGATAGCACTTCCAAAACCGGGAAAATATTATTCTCCTTGGAAAGAGCAGGTTCCGAAAGATGCAGAAGTTTATCGAGAAGGAAAAAAAGTTGGTTTAGTCAAAGATTTTAAAGATTTAAAATGGAAAGGGGAAGAAAGAGTTTTTGATACGTGGATGGATTCTTCAATTTCTGAACTTTTTATTTTGAAATATAAAACCACGGATTTTTTTAAGAATGCCTATCCTGTTAGTTTAAGACCGC
>CAYHMF010000023.1:0-12041 GCA_964357655.1 Candidatus Woesearchaeota archaeon
AATTGTTTTTTGAGTTTCACAAAAAAGCAAAACTTAGATATCCTCGAGGGCATTTCATCCCCCACCAAATAATCTGTTAAACCAATTCATTATTTTCTTAATAAAACTTTCACTAATGCATTTCCCAGCCACACAAACATTCGAAGAGCATTCAAAATTATTTTCGCACATTGAATCTTCTTGCAACTGCGACGGCAAATCACCATTTATTGAACAATACAATCCAGAAACTCTAACTCCTATAGGCAAACATTTGCCCCCATACAAACAACCATAATCGCATTCTTCTGTTGAACTGCCTATTTCACATTCTTCTTTGCATGCTCCATCTGGGCATAACATTTTTCCTTCTTCACATATCTCTTTCATTTTACATTCTAAAACATAACCTTCATTGTCACATTTGCAATCTTTAGGGCAATCAACAGCTTTCCCATTTACAATAAATAAACCAGTTTTTGAAGCCCAATCATATTCAATAAAACTCACGCTGATGTCGTAAATATTCTTCGCCTCATTTAATTTGAGAGTCAAGATTTTACTTCCTTCTTCTTCTGGATTTATAATTTCTAATTGAGCCATAGGTCCAACCTCAGGGCATTTTATTATTTCAACTGGTTTTGATTCAACAACATTACCAGTAATCTTCGCTTTAACTTCTTTAACATTTGTCGTCGCGCTTTCGCATTTTGAAGTAATCAAATCTCTGAACACTATCTTTATACTTTTATAATCTGTTATTTTTACCGGTTGCCCAATGTTTAATTTGAATTTTTCATTTAGGTTTGCATAAATTCCTTCAATAGAAGTTTGACAATCTTCTGGGCATATAGTTTTACATTCTGCTTTTTTTGCTTTGCATTCTTTTCCTACTTCGCATGAGGCAATTTCAACATTGCAGACTATTCCTTCTCCAGCCTCGCACATTTTGTTTCCGCATACAGGTTTTATTATAATTTCTTGACAAGCAGTGCAAATACAATATCCACTGCCGTCGACATAACATTTTGTCCAGCTTCCGTCAAAACATTGAGAAGATTGGCAGAAATTATTTTCTGTGCCAGAACAATCGAACTCTGCATATTCATTATTGCCGTCTAATATCGTATAAGCATAACCCCCGCAAGAACTTTTCCAAGTTACTTTTTCTCCATTATAACCTTCTAAATTAGTCACTATGCAAGTTCCAACCCCAGAACAATACATCCAATTATATTCAGACCTGTAACATTTTTGTTCTGTTTTTGTATTTTTAAAAATGCATTTTACTTCTTCTTTTTGTTTTTCTCCTTTTATGCATGCTCCGTCTTTACAGCCGTTAGGGCATTTGTAAATGTTTGTTAAAGTTTTTCCTTGGTTTGGGCCTGGATTTGAAACACAGCTTTCTTCTCTTAGAGTTACTGCATCTTCGCAAGAGTCAGTTGTTGATATTTCATCTCCGAACATAATGCTTCCTTTCACGTAATAATCAATTCCACCGTCGGTATCTTTGCAAATAGGGTTTTGAATAGGTGGCTGAATCGATTCTTGACAAGCATTATTTTGGCATCCATATGGACAAGGATTGCAAGTTTCTGCGGTTTTTTTAACATCGCAAAATGAATCTACCGTTCCTGGATTTTGGCAGAAATAAATATTTTCATACAAGCATGCTTGCGAGCCACTGCAATATTTTTTATTAACAGATTCCCCGCAATCTCCGTCTTTATAACAATTTATTTTTTGGCATTGCCCGTCTTTGCAACCAAAATATCCCATATTTATGCAATCTGCACACTCTTTTTCAGCAGAACATTCTGACTGAGTTGTTCCTGGATTTAAACATTTTGCAAGTGCTTGGCAAACAGATGAACCCTCACACCAAACTTGTGAAATTGAATAACAATCTTTTGAACTATAGCATTTTATCGGAGAAGTTGTATTTGTAAATGGTTCTAGTGCAAAAACAAAAGTTGTAAACAAAATTAATGCAACCACGAAGAAAACTAAAAAATTCAAACTCTTTTTCATGTTATAATCAATATTTCTTCGTATAAAAATGTTTCTGAAAAAGGATATTGTTATGCCAAGATATTTATCACATAAAATGTTAAAAAGGGAGATAATTTAAAATGAATATGAAAAATACACAAATGCAACTGAGGATTGAATGTATGGTGAAAAATGGTCGAACGTATCCATCAAATACATATTTTATTGACACTCATAATTATCAAAATAAACCTTTTATTGATGAAGAGAATTTTTTATCTAAATGTTTATCTGAAGAAGATATAAAATCTGGAGGGAGTTATGAAGATATAAAACCAGCAATTCAAACAAGATTAGCGCATATGGAATATGGGAAAGATGTTTGTGAAATAATAAACAAATATTGTAAAGGCGATTCATCAATTGTAAAGAGAACTTATGGAAGAGCAAAAATTATTCGGATTGAGTTGAGAAATAATAGATTAATGAACACAGCAGTTAAAAAGGCGGTTAAAAGAAATGGGGGGCTGGTGCGTGTTTTAGGAAAAGCTTTGTTTAGTCAAGAAGCAATATTAACTTATGTTCTATCTCGAGGAAAATCTGATTTATGTCATGGAGATGAACGAATTTAATCCATTTGAACCTAAATGGTATGTGGAATTGATCTAATCCCCAACAATTAATTATTCTTTTTACTTTCTCGTTCTGCTTTTACATTTTTTAGAAATCTATCTCGTGTTGAACTAAAATCAATTGGTTCACATTTTTTTATCGGAGGTCTGTTTTCCGGGTTTAACAATTCAATTAACCTAGAAGGTTCAACATCACTTCCGAAATCTTTGTTAATAACATACTTAAATTTTGCTCCTTTGAAATCTGCGCCATATTCCATCAATACTTCGACATAAAAAGTCATTTCTCTAGGTTTTCCATTATCCTCAGTTAATGTAACTTCCGCTTTATTATTATCATAATCTATGTTTTTTACTTCTCCAAGATATTCTATTTTCATATTTTAATCTTTATTAATGACTATTCAAATCTTCTTTCCCCTCAACAAATTCGCATTGCTGACAACAGTTATACTTGAGAGAGCCATTGCAATTTCCGCCACAACTGGATTTACTAAACCGGCAATTGCCAAAGGGACAGCAATTGTATTGTAAAAAAAAGCCCAGAATAAATTTTGCTTTATTTTTGAAAAAGTTGATTTAGACAGATTTATTGCTTGAACAACGCCGGTCAAATTTCCGCGAACTAAAACAATATCTCCCGATTCAATAGCGATATCTGTTCCTGTTCCCATCGCAATGCCGACATTGGATTGTTTTAATGCAGGAGCGTCATTAATTCCGTCGCCGACAAACATCACAAATCCTTGTTTTTGAAGTTCTTGCACTTTTTTTGATTTATCTTCAGGAAGAACTTTTGCAATAACTTCTTCAATCCCAACCTGTTCTGCAATTGCACGAGCAGTTATTTCATTATCTCCAGTTATCATAATTGTCCGATAACCTTTTTTATTAAGTTCATGAATTGCAACAGCAGAATCTTTTTTTATTGTGTCAGAGACAGCGATTATTCCTATAATTCTTTCATTTTCAGAAACAATCATTGTTGTTTTTCCATTTTTTTCAAATTCATTTATTCTTTTTTCAAAATTAGCAAGAGAAATTTTTTTGTCATTCATCAAAGATTCGTTTCCTATAACAATTCTTTTTTTCCCGATATTTCCCTCGACACCTTTGCCTCGAATAATTTTGAAATTTTTGACAGGGAAATAATCTTTAAGATTTGCCTTGTGAACAATCGCTTTTGCAATAGGATGCTCGCTCAACTTTTCCAAACTGCTAGCAATTTCAAATAAATGTTTTTGATTTTTTGAATAAAAGTCGCTTACTTCTGGTTTTCCATTAGTTATCGTCCCAGTTTTATCGAATACTATTATTTTCACTTCTTTCATAGTTTGGATTGCTTCCCCTTTTCTGATTAAAATCCCTCTTTTAGAACTCATGCCAGAACCAACCATCAATGCCGTCGGAGTTGCGAGTCCCAATGCACATGGGCAAGCAATAACTAAAACAGATATTGATACCTTGAAAGCCATGCTTAAATTTTTAGTAAAATAAAACCATCCAGCAAATGTGAAAAGAGTTATAATTAGCACAGCTGGAACGAAAATACTTGTAATTTTATCTGCAAATTTTTGTATTGGTATTTTTGTTCCCTGAGCGTCTTCAACAAGATTTATTATATGCGAAAGAAAAGTATCTTTGCCAATTTTTGTGGTTTTAATATATAAAATTCCATCTTGATTGATGGTTGCTCCAATAACATTACTTCTCACACTTTTTTCGACAGGAAGACTCTCTCCAGTCACCATGCTTTCGTCGACGCTACTTTCTCCTTTAATTACAATACCATCAGTCGGAATTTTTTCTCCTGGTTTCACAACCATAATATCCCCGACAGAGATTTCTTCAATATTAATTTCTATTTCTTTGTTGTTTCTTAACACAACAGCTTTTTTAGCGCTAAGTTCAAGTAATTTTTTAATTTCTTGTCCTGCCCTTCCCCTCGCTATTGTTTCTACATATTTTCCTGTTATAAAAAAAGTCATAATCATAGAACCTATTCCAGAATAATCTTGAACTTGAGTAAATAAACTTAGAATTCCAGAAAAATATGCAATTATAGTTCCGAGAGAAATTAAAGAATCCATATTAAAATAAAAACTAACAAATCCTTTTAATCCCCCTCCAAGGGTTTCTTTACCGAGGATAAATATAACTGGAAATGCCAAAACAAGAATAATTATTGTCATATTTATAATCTCAAATTCAATTCCGAACAATCGTTCAGAGAACATTACAAGAATTATTGGAATTGTAATCAACCACGAATAAATCATTTTTTTCTTCCATCGCATTATTTCTTTTTCCTCTGCGTTTCCCAAATGTTCGTGTTCTTGATTTTTGTCTTCATCTGACAAGTGGTTTTCATTTTTGGAGTCAGATTCTATTTTAGTTATTTTATAATTTCCAACTTTTGAAATAGCATTTCTAATTTCGCTTTCTTTAATATTTCCAGAAAACTCAACAAAACCTTTTTTCGCCAACAAATTTACTTTGACATCATTTACCCCCTTTATTTTTTTAAGACTTCTCTCGATATTCGACGCACAGCTTGCACAATGCATCCCCTCGATATTTATTTTTAATTTTTTCATTCTAAGATATTATCTGCAACAGCAACAACTTTTTTTCTTAACTTTTTTCTTCGCCATGTTTTTTTATTTTTTCTGAATTTGTTTAATTAACCATACTATTAGCAATACAAGAGCAACTAAAACCAAGATTCCAAATATCCATCCAAAAAACCACATTCCCCAAGAACCAAAACCATATGCCCCCGACATCATATTTCCCATTCCACCGGAACCAAATCCACAATCTCCGATATCTGCCAATACAAAACTAGTCGTTGCTAAGATTGTTGCAAAAGCCATAACTAATAATTTTATTTGTTTCATCATTTTATATTATTTCTTCTGTATTTGTTTTGTTAGCCAGATAATTCCTAAAACAAGGGCGGTAATTATCAGTGTCATAAACAACCAGCCAAAAAGCCACATTCCACCAGAGCCAAAACCATAACCCCCCATCACCCCCCCAAATCCTCCGATTAAAGAAAATAATCCTACTGCTATGATAACCACCATAATTATTTCTTCAGTTTTCATTTTTTTCTCCATTTATATTTTGTAATTTTCTTTATTTATTTTAATCGATTTATCTTTTTATACTTATCTTCGCACCCTATATGGCAAAACCCATCATCAGATTCTTCTAATGGCATTCCGCACAACTTGCACCCCTCTCCAATACTTGAATATAATTTTTCGTGGCATAAGGGGCAGTTTAATTGATTCATTTTATCCTCCACACCCCCCGCTTCCTCCACCACAACTACAACTTCCTCCTGATTTTACTGCTGACAATTTAACTTGACTAATTTCTTCATCACTTGCAGTTCCTGTATCCGTAATTATAAATTTCCCCCGAATCATTCCCATCCAGCAACTCCAGGATATTGTTCCTGTTTCAGTTGGGGTGAATTTTATTGTTTGCTCTCCTTTTTTAATATCAAATTTTAAACCAAGATTAGGAACCTGTATTGCTTTATTGCAATTAGTTATCTGTTTTCCATTGATAACCCATTTTACAGGAACATTTTTCTTTAAGACAAAACTATCAGGATTGTATCCAGAAGCATCAACATCCATTTTTATAATTTGATATCCTTCAGAGTCAATAAGAATTTTTGAATTATTTATGCCAACACTATCTGTATTGCTCAGGAGATTATTAAAATCATAACCTGAACCAGTTAAAGCTAAACCACGATTAAGCATTATTAATCCTAATATTAGAACAATAATCCCTGATATTTTCAGGATTCTTTTTGTTGCTTTATAGCTTATAGCACTAGCAACTCCCCCAAATCCCAGCATTACTGGAAGAGTTCCTGCTCCGAACACCATCAAACTTAATCCTCCTTCATAAAAACTTCCTGTTCCAGCAGCATAAATATACATTGCCTGCAACGGACCACATGCAATAAATAACCCATTTAACAAGCCAGTCATCGCAGGCCCAAAATAAGCTCCTTTGTATTTTTTAGATGCAATTTTCGAGAGAAATTTTGGTTTAAACTGAAATTTTCTAAAAAAACCAATTCCAAAAATAGAAAGAGAATAAAATATCATAAACACTCCTGCAAAAATAGTAATTCCCCATCTTAAACCAGGGGAAAAGAAAAAAACACTTCCAATTAATCCAAACAATGCTCCAATAATAGTGTACGATAGTGTCTTGCTCCCCCCGTATATTAAATGTTGTGAAAATGACCTATACCCATTTAGTGCATTTTTTGTTGTGTAAGAAATTAAAAATCCTCCACACATAGCAACACAATGAAATCCTGTTAGTAATCCTGCAACAAACAACAATAACAAACTTATATTCTCCCCACTTGTGGGAATGGAAACATTAATCCCACTAAATAAGTTATAAAGGACATATGCAAGCAAAATAAAACTTGTAATTAATATAACCCAACCAAGTTTATCAAATATTCCTTTTTTCTTTTTTTCATCACTAGCATTATAACCACAATCTTCTATTATTTTTTTAATTTCTTTTTCAGATATTTTTTCAGGATTAAAATCAATCTCTGCTTTTCCTTTTGAATAACTAACAGAAATGCTGTTAACCTTGTCATGTAAATTATTCTCAATAAGTTGTGCACAAGAATTGCAGTGCATGCCGTTTATTTCAAATGTTTTTTTCGCCATAAAAGATATTAGAATATAACCCTTATATACACTTTGGAGAAACTAGTTTCTGAAAATAAAATCGTATGAAATATATGTTTGTTAATAGGTAATTATATAAATTAAAAATTATTATTTCATGCATGAATTATAAAAATAGGATTCAGGAATTTGATATCAGAGATATTGAATTACCTCTTCTTGCTTCAGAAACAGCAATAGATATTGATAATTATATTGGGGGCAGAAGTCAAGAAAATAAATCTGTGCTATATCTCTCAAAATTGCTTGAAGATGCAACGCAAGGCGAAAACCCCGAAGCAAAATTTCCAGATAATTGTCTTGTTTTAGGGTATTCAATTTCTGGCAGAGAAAAATTTAATGAATATTGGAAAGGAAAAAATATTGATGAAATGGTCTTGCAAATAAAATTAATATCCAAAGATTTGGAGGATTTCAAAAATTTATCGATGACACAGCAAAAAGATTTAATGAATTTTTGTGTCAGGTTGAGCAAAGAAGTTTCTTATCATCGTGACGAATACTATTCTAATAAAAGCAGATTAGTAGTGTGAGGGATAATTTAGTATCTTGAACTATGCCGAATAAAAATATTTCTCTATACCCTCATCACATCCTCGTAATAAAACTTGTGATTCAATCCTTCAACACTACTATATTATTCATCCCACGCCTTTTTCTTTCAATCATTCCTTTATCTTCAAGGCGATTAAGAAGGCGCGTTGTTTTTACTTTTCCTATTTTAAGTTTTTCCATTAAATCTGATTGGAACATTGCCTTATTTTCACTAAGCAATAAATCAACTACTTTTTTGTCGTCTTTATCTAATCCACTTAAATTCAATTTCTTCTTTTTCTCTTTAATTGTTTTTACTACAATTTTTTCCTTGGGTTTTGAAAACATTATAACTAATCCGATTACGAAGACAACAGCGACGATGCTCAAACTTAACCACGTCTGTGTTTTGATAGTGTCATACATTGTACAAGTTGGTCCGTGAGAGCATGTTTGCCCGACGATATTCGTCATAGCGTTATTAAATATAAAAATTATAATTGTTATCGATAAAGCAATTCCAATAATCAACCAACCAACATTTTTGTTTTCCATTTTAATTTATTTCAGAGCCAATAGAACCATTTTTTAATCTATTCTTATATTTTTTCATAACAATTTCCAACGCTTCGTCCAAATCAATATCTAACGAATTTGCCAAAGTTATTAATGAATATAACAAATCTCCCAACTCTTTTTTTAATTCAAGATTACTTTTAATTGGTTTTTTCCCATAATCGTTTATTTTTAAAATTTCTTTTGCAACTTCCCCCAATTCAGACATAGTATCTAAAATTCTAGATTCGGGAGAAGATTTCAAATTATTCTCCTCGCAAAACTTTTTGATTTTTTCTTGTATTTTTTTCATATTAATATACAATCAATCTCTCTTTTAATACTTATGTAGAAACTAGTTTCATCCGGCAATTTTGCTCCAAAGAGTAATTGCACTGAAAACTCCGAAGAATACAAATATCCCAATCATGATTATTTTTCTCCATATGGAAGCTTGAACCTGTTTTGGAAGGACCTTGTAATTCATCCAGTTAACTAAACCGATATGAACAAACATCGCAAAAGCATTTATTACTGCCCCAAGAACAATCAAAAATAATGGCTGATAATTAAACAAGAAAAGGATTATTCCAAAAGCAATCTGCGCCCACAAGAACGAAAAGTAGATTTTAGACAAATTAATTTTTTCTTCTTTGTTTGAATTTATTTTTTTAAATGCCCAGTTTTCACCCATTATTCTTGAAGTAGAATCCATTACCCCCAATTGAGTTTGGAAAAGCATGATCGCAACTGCAATCAAAAATAACAAACCAAATATGGGCCCCAATGTCTGACCAATTACTGCTCCCTCGCCAATAACAAAATCAATTCCTTCCTCAAGACCTTCATGTTTATACGTCGTCGTAAAAGCCAACAACATTAACAAAGACATTGTAACAAGCCCAATAAACCAGAAAACAATTAAATGTTCTATAGAAATTCTCTTCCACCAAACCTTAAAATTATCTAAATTTTTTTTGTTTAATTTAAAGTCGTGCCCAGCAAGTTTTATTTTTTCATTTTTTTTAGTTCTAAATAATCCGGAAATTCTTTGAGAATATTTTCCCATGCCATAACCTTTTTCCTTAACATAAATTGATTGAGTTAAATTAAGATTCCCCCCTGCACCAGAATAAGCAAATGCCGCAAGGAAAGTTGCAAATGCAATTCCTATTGGAAGAAAATTAAATCCATCTCCTTTTCCAACCAATCCTTGTCCAAGTGCAACCCAATCAGAACCACTAGCCAATAAAATAGCGAGGATTAAAATAAACGGGGCACCAATCAATAAAACACACTTCGTGATTTTTTCCATTCTCGTGTAAACCGTTTTACTAAAACTTAATATTATCCCGATTAACAAGAGGAAAGGAATTGCAATCCATCTAAAATCAGTAATTCCAATAATGTGTGAGAAAACTTTTGCAGACGCTGCGATAATTCCAGGAATTCCAAACCCCACAAATGTAGAAACAATAAACCAATAAGGGGCCCAGTTAAACATTTTTCCCAATCCGACAAAAACACTCTCACCTTTTACAAGAGCATAACGTTCAATTTCCATATTTATAAAATACTGGAATGTAATCCCCAGCAAAGCCCCCCATGCAATTCCCAATCCAAAATTAGAAACCAAATACGGCCACAAAATAACTTCCCCAGAACCAAGTCCAAGAGCAAGAATAATAAAACTTGGGCCCATTAGTTTCCATAATGGAAGTGCTTTTGGAAATTCTTTTTTCATTTTTTAAATATTAATTTATTCTATGCTAAATGAAGTAACCCAGTTTTTGCTGTTCAACTTCTGACTTAACCTACTAACATTTTCTCTTGGAAGCGAAACAATGTATTCTATCGTGCTTGTTTTATTTTGTTTGTCGACGATTAAATTCGACAATTTCCATTTCATACCTTCGAACAACGGAAGAATCTCAGATTTTTGAATCACGCCTTTTGTATGGATAGTAATTTTTCTGTTATATGCTCCAATGCCTTTTCTCTCAAAATATTTGTCTGCTAAAATAACCACCCAAGTAAAAAAATAAGTCATAATCCCAACCATATATTCTCCTATCCCAATTATAAGCCCGATTATTGCAAATATCCATATTCCTGCAGCACTTGTAAAACCAAATATTTTATCTGTGCTTTTTATTAATGCCCCGGCCCCCAAGAAACCAATTCCAGTAACAATCGCGCCAAGCAATGGTAGGGGATTTTCAGATTGTATATCTAAAGCAATTATCCCCAACGCACATGAACCGATAGATACAAAAATAAAAGTCCCAAAACCGACTGGTTTTTTTGAAATTTGTCTTTCAATCCCAAATAAAAATGACAAAACAAAAACTATAAAGAATTTTAAAATTATTATTTCCATATCCTACCTCACTATTTTTGGAATTTGTCCACGAGTGATTTAATAGCATAATAGCTTCCGCCAAATATTATAATTCCAGGGATTAAAGTTATTCCTAAGGTTGGAGCCAATGCAACTGTTCCAATTGTTCCGATAACACCAGCACCTGTGCTTTCCAATAATTGCGAAATGCCCGAAACTTCTTGCTCGACATTTTTTTGCAACGCGTCAATCTGCATTATATATCTGCCATTTTTGAATATCTTTACTTTTCTTTCTTCTTCCGACGCAAGAATAGAAATATTTCCATTTTTTGACGAAGTCATTGCAGCAGAATGTCTTGTTCCAAATCCAATAAACGCGCGCGTCTTTTTTATCATCGCACCATAATCTACTAATTGCCCTTTAGTGTTTATTATAATTGCTCCGTCAATTACTGCAAGCCCCTTCAATATTTTTTCAGCACCCTTGTCAAAAACACTTAATTTTCCGAATCTTTTTGTCATGAGTCTGTCGTAATCAACTTTGTTCCCAATTACAAAAAGCGCACCTTCTCCATGCTTTGCTATTTCTATTGCAATTTTTATTATTATCTTTTCTATTTCTTGAATTTTTTTAGTCATTTTTTATTAGATAATTCAAATACTTTTTAATATAATTTTTAATATCCATTAATGGTTTAAAATACAAATATATTAACCCCCCTACAATCTCATCAGAAGATCTAGAAGGTTGTTTAAAGTTCTTATCTCTAAATTCATTATTTTTATATCCTTTAATAATCGACTCTAGCATTTTCTTATGAAGCACCTCAGCTTTTTATTCCTTTCTATTTTTGTAATCCTCAATCGCTTTTTTTAATGCACTAATTCCTAGAACAGAACAATGCAATTTTATTTTCGGCATTTCTTTTAATTCCTTAACTATGTCGTCTTTTGTAAGTTTTTCAGCCTGCTCAAGTGTCTTTCCTTTCGCAAGCCCGCAAACAACGTCGGAACTCGCAACTGCAGCAGGGCATCCGAATGTCTGGAATCCAATGTCTTTTATTTTGTTGTCTTTGACTTTGATTTGGAGCTTTAGAATATCTCCACATTTCATATTTCCAACTTCACCAACTCCGTCGGGGTTTTCCAACTTTTTAACAAATTTGGGGTTCTTGAAATGTTTCATAAGTTCTTTTGTGTATCCGAATTCCATTTTTTATTTGTTAATTTTATTTATTTTTTTATTTTTAGTATTCTATTA
>CAYHMF010000024.1:0-11928 GCA_964357655.1 Candidatus Woesearchaeota archaeon
TAGAACAGAACTAATTTTCGGTTACCCCATGACATATGTCATGTGGCTACACACGTTTGTAGAAGCAGACAAAGTTTATCAAGAAATGTACAATAAACCTTTGTTCAATTCTATTGGAACCGGAAGCATCGCCAAACCAATAATGACTACTTCAGACATCGTCGCGTATTTTAATAAAAATGAACAGAAGTGGAAACCTCTTTCAAAAAAAGGAAGAGGGGAAATTGAGTCTAAAAGATTGGAGGAAAGAAAATGAGTGAATTAAGAAAAAATAAAAAGGCAATTGAAAAACTTGTTTTAATCGAGAATGAAATAGATACTTATCAAGCAATAAGAAAAGTAATTAGATTAATTGAGAATGAAAGTATGTATGAAGAAAAAATCCCAAGAAAATATGACGAAAAAACTGGACAACCCAAAAGTTTTATTTGGAAACCTTACCAAAAGTTTGAGAAGAAAATTTCATTATATGATGATGGAGATATAATCTTATCAAAAGAAGTTAAAAAAGATCTTCTTAATAATTTCAAGATAAAGAAAAATCCTTTGCTTATTCAAACCGATATTGGCGATTATTTACTAAATCATAGAATACATTCTTATGAAGCATCTGCTCATAATGACAGATGGATACAAACAGATGCTTTTATCGAGATAATAAAAATTAAAAATGTGCTTCAAAAAGAAAAATGAAAATAGCAAATCAAAAACTCGAAAAAATAAAACCAAACCCAAAATTAGTTTTCATAATTAAATTACAGGAGGTTACCCTAAAGGGTACAAGTAAAAAATGAAAACCATATTTTGGAATGTTGATACGCAGTATGATTTTATGAGAGAAGATGGAAAATTGCCTGTTGTAAATGCAAAAACTATTGAGGCAAACCTCGCAAAGTTGACATTTATTGCAATGGACGAGGGGGTGCAAGTTGTTAATACCGGAGATTGGCATACAAAAGATTCTAAAGAATTTTCTGACAAGCCTAATTTCATTAACACTTTCCCTCCGCATTGCGTTCAAAATACAAAAGGTGCAGAATTTGTTTTGGCGACAAAGCCTGAAAATCCGTATGTAATTGATTGGCAACAAGCTAGAATTGACAAGAAGAAAATAGAAAGCACGAGAAATATTGTCATTTACAAAGATGCGTTTGATGTTTTTGCAGGAAATTCTTATACTGATAGAATACTTGAAATAATCAAACCAGACAGAGCGATAGTTTATGGTGTTGCGACAAATGTTTGTGTGGATTTTGCTGTTAGAGGATTGCTTGAAAGAAAAATAGAAGTTTATGTTCCAACAAATGCAATAAAGGAACTTCCTAATTTATCATTGCAAGAGGTTCTCGATAGATGGGTAGCAAAAGGAGCCAAATTAATCAACACTTGCGAATCTAGGTGGTATATTTAAACCGAGATTAAAAAAATAAAATGAAAATACAAACATTTAGCATAGTGGCTGGAACAACAGTGTGTAATGCACATTGTCCTTATTGTATATCAAAGATGACTCCAAAACAAGGAATTAATTTAGAAGAACCAAATGTTAATTGGAGGAATTTTGAAAAAGCGTGCAGATTGGCAGAAATAAATGGAGTAACAACTGTTTTAATAACTGGAAAAGGAGAGCCAACTCTTTATCCAGAACAAATAACAAAATTCTTAGAAAATTTAAAAAAATTTAATTTCCCGTTGTTAGAATTGCAAACAAATGGAATGGTTTTGATTGAAGAGAATTATGAAAAGTATTTGAAAAAATGGTATGAGCTGGGATTAACTATGATTGCATTATCTATAGTCCATTATAAACAAGAAGAAAACAAAAAGATTTTTTCTGACAAATATCCCGAACTTAAAAAATTAATAGACAAGATTCATAAAATTGGATTTTCAGTGAGATTAAGTTGCACTATGTTAAAAGGATTTATAGATAATCCAAAAGAAGTGGAAAATCTTATAAAAAAAGCTAAAGAATGGAAAGTTGAACAATTAAGTTTAAGAAAGTTAGCAATGCCAAAATGTTCTGAAAATGAAAATGTTCTTGCATGGACTAAAAAAAATGTTGTAGATAAAACAGAATTAGAAAAAATAAAAAAATTTATTATAAAAAATGGAAATAAGCTAATGACTTTAGGAGGAGCACAGATTTATGATGTTAATTGTCAAAATATATGCTTAACAGATGCTTTAACAATTAAACCAGAATCAGATAGCCTAAGACAGATAATTTTTTTTCCAGACGGGCATCTTAGATTTGACTGGCAATACAAGGGGGCAATTTTAATTTAAAATGGAAATCCAAAAACAAAAGATAAAAGCAACAAGAACTGTTTATTGCTATTATTTTCCAGAAATAAGGAAAATTGTCGACGAAGTTGTAAAAAATTATCCTCATGAAATTTTTCTTAGCTCAATAACCCCGGGGTTAGATAATTTTCATATTCCAATAATAGATAAATTTATCCAATATCATAAAAAACTTGTTCCTAATTTAAATGATTTTCCTTTTAAATATTTTACAGAAGGATCAAGACAGGGAATTTTTCATTTTCTCGTGGAATTAAAATGTAAGGAACCCAATGCTAAAATTTATGTGCTTAAGGGGGAATATGAGGGCTATAAAGAATATGCAATCAGAATTGGAGTAGAAATAATTGAAGTGGATGAGAATGAAGATTTTTCAAAATTAGAACCAGGAATATTTTTTATTTCAAATCCTTCTGGAAGAGATGGAAATATAATTTCAAATGAGTTTATAGAAGAGACATGCAAAAATCATAGAATAGTTTATGACCTTGCTTATGTTGGGTTGACACGAGAATTTACATTTAAAGTTAGTCATCCAAATATAATCGCGGTTATGGCTTCAATGTCAAAGCCTTTTGGAATGTATTATTATAGAGCAGGTTTTGTTTTTACAAGAGAGCCTCTAGGAACATTGATCGCAAATAAATGGTTTAAAAATATTTTTTCGTTGATTATAACTGAAAAAGTTTTGGATAAAATAAAACCTCAACAACTTTATAAAAAATATAGGCCAATTCAAGAAAAAATAGTTAATAATTTAAACAAAGAACATAATCTAAATTTGAAAACAAGCGATGTTATTTTGCTGGCAAATACGACAGAGTCTATTGACCCGTTTGTAAGAGATAAATTTTGTAGATTTTGTTTAACACCTTATTTTTTGGAGGAGGAATACCCTAAGGGGAAAATTTAAAATGAATAATCTAAATATCACAAGAAAAATAAAATTACCGACGATAAAACCAGAGCAAGTCGCAAAAGAAATTGGAGATTTTATAGTTGATACTGTAATAAAAGTAAGTGCGACTGGAGTAGTTGTGGGGTTATCCGGGGGAGTTGATTCTACATTAAGTGCAGTGTTAGCTAAGAAAGGATTTGACGAATACAATTTTCAAAATCCTAAAACAAAATTAGAAGTTGTAGGGTATATTCTTCCGTCAAATACTAATCATATTTTAGACTCAGAAGATGGAAAAAAAGTAGCGGAGAAATTAGGAATAAGATATGAAGTTTTTAATATTGAATCGATAGTTGAAGCGTACAGAACAACGAATCCAGAAGCTTTGGATTCTTCTTATAATAAAGGGAATATGATGTCAAGAATACGAGCGAATATTCTTTCAACTAAAGCAGCATCAGAGAAAAAAATTGTGCTTGGAACAGGAAATAAGGACGAGGATTTTGGAGTTGGTTATTATACTCTTTTTGGGGATGGAGCAGTTCATCTTAGTCCAATTGGAAATCTTTCAAAAAGACTTGTTCGGCAGATGGCGTCTTATTTCGGATTTGATGAAACAGCAAAAAGAATTCCAACAGCAGGACTTGAACCAGGGCAAACAGATTTCAAGGATCTTGGTTATAGTTATGAAACAGTAGAATTAGTTGTAAGTGGGTTTGAGCAAGGATTGGATTTAGAAGATATTCTATCTGATGAATTGTTTGTTTTGGCGTCGACAAAAGACTTGGATGAATATACTAAAATTTATGGCAAGAGCAAGTTCCAAAATTCAAATGAGATAATCTTAGATATAATTAAGAGAAATAAAATAGCAAAATTAAAAGCAAAAATTATTCATCCACCAATAGCTCAAGTAACTTTAAATTATAATTTGGATGAAAAAATGAAAGTAGCATTGTTTGGCGGAAGTTTTAACCCAATTCATAACGGGCATTTGCAAATAGCAAATCAGTTAATAGAAAAAAAAATAGTGGACCAAGTTTGGTTTGTTCCTTGCGGGAATCATCCATTCGACAAAAAATTAGCAAGTGGAGAAGTAAGAATGAAGATGATTAATTTAGTTATTGGAAATAATCCTTCAATTAAAGCAGTGGGAGTAGAATTAGATCCAGACAAAAAAAGTTATACTTCAAAAACAATATCATGGTTTAAAAGAGAATTTCCCCATGATTTTTATTTTGTCCTCGGGGCAGATAATTTAAAGGATTTAGAAAAATGGTATGCCTTCGAATATTTAAGGAAAAATGTAGAATTTATCTTAATAAAAAGACCGGGTTTTGAATTTTTTAATAACATTGGAATTAATGTCAAATATATTTTAGATATAGATAATAAAATTTCATCAAACCAAATTAGAGAGAATTTAGAAAAAGGAATTTCAATTAAATGTTTGGTCCCAGAAAAAGTTGAAGAGTGCATAAAACAGGGGGGATTGTATCATGGCTGATTATTATGTAAATCCTGCAAGCACAGTCGATTTAATTGTTTTTTTCGACGGGGGAATAATTTTAATTAAAAGAAAACACGAACCCTTCAAAGATTGCTGGGCTTTACCAGGAGGATTTTTAGAACTTGGAAAAGAAACTTTAGAACAAGCCGCAGTTAGAGAATTATTTGAAGAAACTAGTTTAATAACAAATCCTGAAGAATTAAAATTAGTTGGGGTTTATTCTGACCCAAGAAGAGATCCAAGAGGGCATGTTATATCACATGTTTATGAAGTAAGGAATTATTCTGGAAAATTGAGTGCCAACGACGACGCAGTAGAAGTAAAAGCATTCAGAGAACTCCCAAATAAATTAGCTTTTGACCACAAAAAAATAATTAGCGATTATTTTAAAAATAGGCAATTGGAGGTAATTATATGAGAAAAATAAAAAATAAAAAAATACTTGTTGTAAGAAAAATGTCTGCTCTCGAATATTATTACAAGGGGAAGCATAAAAGTAAAATAATAAATGAAAGCCATGAAGAGCATAATCAGAGTGTTAAGAAAATAGAAAAAATATTAAAAAGAGCTGGGAAAAAATTCGATGTCATAACAAGAAAAGAGCTTTCCGAAAATTTTGTTAATAATTATGGCATGGTAATTTCTGCAGGAGGAGATGGAACAGTTATAGCGACAGCAGCGTATAATTTGGGCACTCCTCAATTAAATTTAAAAACTGACCCGAGAAGTGCAGGGGCTCTTTGTTACGAAGATATTTCTAAATCTTTAAATTCTTTTCTAAATGGTCA
Source organism: Candidatus Woesearchaeota archaeon (assembly GCA_964357655.1). Taxonomy (GTDB): domain Archaea; phylum Nanobdellota; class Nanobdellia; order Pacearchaeales; family GW2011-AR1; genus CAYHMF01. Next base: position 5,504 of record CAYHMF010000024.1, read on the forward strand.
GTATAAGATTGAAGAGTGGCAAAGACAAGAAATTTATCTTGATGGAAAATTTGTTGGGAGAGCATCTAATGAAACTTGCATTGGAGAAAAATTAAGATTTGATAAACTTGCAAGATACAAATTAACTTTTTTGGATGTAGAAGATGAATTAATTAAACAAGAAATTCAAAGTGGGTCTGGAATTATCATTGTAACTGGAACAGGTTCAAGTGCATGGCCAGCGGTATTCAAACCCCATTCAAGAAGCAAGCCCTATTTTGAATTTAGAACTTTATTGCCTCATTCAGGAATTATTGAACGAGGAAAAACAGGAGATCTTAAAATAGACTACAAAGGGCATGAAGGAAAATTTTCCATTGATACTAAAGAACATGATTTGCTTAGAGATTCACAGCTTGAAATAAAATTAAGTAAAAATCCGTTAAAAGTTATTATTCCAAATTAATATGAAATACATAGAATGCCCAGAGATTTATGAAGATAATGAAAGTTCATTATTTTTAGCTGGAGGAATAACTGGATGCGGAAATTGGCAACAAGAATTAGTTAAACTTCTTGGAGACCAAAATATAACTTTGATTAATCCAAGAAGAAAAAGTTATTTATTTAATAATTCGACAATGGAAAAAGAACAAATTGTTTGGGAGCATAATCATTTAAAAAAAGCCACTGCTATTTCATTTTGGTTTCCGAAAGAAACTCTTTGCCCCATAACTCTTTACGAACTTGGAAAATCCTCTATGCAAAATAAATCAATTTTTGTAGGGGTTCATCCTGAATATAAAAGAAAATCAGACATAGAGATTCAGACAGCATTAGTTAGGCCTGAAATAAAAATTGTTTATTCATTAAAAAATTTGTCTAATCAAATTAAATGTTGGGTAAATGAACAATTTTAAATACCTTAATGTTTTATAAACACTATGAAAAAAGAGCACGAAAAACCTTCGGTAACTGTAGATATAGTTATTTTTACTATTAGAGATGATGATTTGAAAGTTCTTTTAGTTAAAAGAGATATTGAACCTTTTAAAGGAGAGTGGGCAATTCCGGGAGGGTTTGTTAGAATTAATGAATCTTTAGAAGATGCTGCAAAAAGAGAGCTTGAGGAAGAGACCGGGGTTAAAGATGTTTATCTTGAACAATTGTATAGTTTTGGGAATCCTGAAAGAGACCCAAGAGGAAGGGTTATCACCATTGCCTATATTGCTTTAATAAATTCTGAAAAAATAAAACTTAAAGCTACAACAGATGCTTCAGATGTCCAATGGTTTTCAATAAAAAAAATTCCGTCTCTCGCTTTTGATCATAAAAAAATACTTGATTACTCACTGAAAAGATTAAAATGGAAATTTGAATACACTGCTGTTGCGTTTTCTCTTTTGCCAAAAAAATTCGCTATTAGTGAAATCCAAAAAATTTATGAGATTGTTTTTGACAGAGAGTTTGATAAAAGAAACTTTTCGAAAAAATTATTATCTTTGAATATTTTAAAGGAAGAGGAAATAAAAAAAGATGTTTCACATCGCCCACCAATGACGTATTCTTTAAAGAAAAATATCGGAGATATTATTGAGATAATTTAGCTTACCGACTTTTTTTCACACCCCTTCTGTCACAATATTTTTTAATTAAGCATTTAGAGCACCAAGGTGAAACAGGTTGGCAGATTGTTTGCCCAAATTGCACAAAAATTGCATTAAATTCTCTCCAGTATTTTTTCGGAAGAATTTTTTCAAGCTCAATTTCAGTTTTTTCTGGAGTTTTTGTTTTAACCCATCCAAGACGATTTGGAATTCTGTGGCAATGAGTATCTATCGGAAGAACTAATTTTCCGAATGCAAAAGCCAAAACAATATTTGCTGTTTTTGGGCCAACTCCTTTTATACTCAAAAGTTCTTCTTTATTATCTGGAACTTTTGAATTAAATCTTTTGATCAAATCTTTTGAAACATGTTTTAATGTTCTCGCTTTCTTTTTATAATGACCTGAAGAAAAAATTATTTTTTCCAATTTTCTCGTCGGAATTTTGGAAATTTCTTTTGGGGTATCTGCGATAGTGAAAAGTTTAGCAGATATTTTTTCAGTGTTTTCATCCCTCGTCCTTAAAGAAAGCAAACACGCAATTAAAATTTTGAATGGGTTTGGTTTGCGTCGCATTCTATTTAGTGTTGTTCTATCATTAGAAGGAAATTCTTTAGAAAGAATTTTCATTATTTTATCGATGTTTTTATTAGGAGTCATTTTAATAAATTTAATGTTCGATAGTACATCTAAAATTTATCCCTTTTTTGGTAATGTATTCGTATGCCGAGTAAACTGCTTTGACTGCTTCCCCCACGCCTGTGATTGCTTGTTTGAATTTTCCTTCAGAAACATCTCCCGCAGCATAAATTCCTTCAATATTTGTTTTGGATTCTTTATCAGTAATTATTTCCTTGTTTTTATTTATTTTTACTCCCAATTCAACTGCTAAATCTGATAACGGAATGTGCCCAATATAAACGAAAATTCCGTCAATATTTAATGTGTTTGAGTTGTTTAATTTATTTTTTAATACGATTTCCTTAACAAATTTATCTCCTTTTATTTCTTGGATTTGATTGTCTTCTATTATTTGTATTTTTTTATTTTGTTTTATTCTTTCGTCATTTATTGGATTTGGTTTTAATTTGTTTCTTGCGATCATGTAAATTTTTTTTGCATATTTTGAAAGCAAAAGTGCTTCTTTTGCTGCAGAATCTCCTCCTCCAGCTACTGCAAGAACCTTGTTTTTGTAAAGTGGACCATCGCACAATGCGCAATAATGAACTCCTTTGCCTTCAAATTCTTTTTCTCCAGGAATTTCAAGCTTTCTTACTTTTGAGCCAGTGCAGAAAATAATTGTTTTTGCAAGATAATCATTTTTTTTTGTTTTAACTGAAATGCAATTTTTTGTTTTTGATACTTTGACGACTTCTCCATTGTAAAATTCCACTTCATAATTTTTTGCGTGATTTTTTATTTTGTTTACCAAGTTTATTCCAGATATTTTTTGGAATCCAGGGTAATTTTCTATGTCGTCGATTTTTGCCAAGTTCCCACCAATTTCTTTTTCTATTACTATTGTTTTAAGCTTGAGTCTTCCACAATAAATTGCCGCAGAATATCCGACGACACCTCCACCAATAATTACAACATCATATGCTTTTTTTGAAACCTCTTTTAACATAAAATAAAGAATGAAGCAGAGTTTATAAAATTAAGTTTAGGGCTTTGTTGAGATTTTCCTCTGCTAGTTCGAACCTCGGAACTATTTATTTGAATTGGTACTAAAAATAGTTGAAATGCCCCCACCGAACGATTAGAATAAGTTAGATGCTATTATTTAGTTGTTAAATATATTAAAAAAGATGGCGGGGCGTATATAATTTAGGTGATTTGACCTAATCACCTAATTAAATCTATTATTCAAAGATTAATCTAAAAAATGGATGCTGAAAATTTTATTTACTTACAATCAACAAATTTTTAGCTAAATTGAAGATTAATAAATCTTGAATAATTGTGTCATTTAGTAATAGTATTAAAATGCAAAGGTTTAAATAGGTGGGCGTATAATAAAATTTATGAAAAATATATTACCTTATGTAGCAAAAGTAACGCCAGTTGTTCTCGGTTTAGCTTTTTTACCTTTAGGTTTAGATTCGTTATTAAGTGAACGACCTTACGAATCTCCTTTAATGAGATTGGCCGATAAAATCGATAATTCTGATAATGTTTATAAAAAGGAATTAGATTTGACTCAAATGCAAAATGAAGTTAGAGCGTTTCAATCAGGAAAAGTTATTACAAGAGCAAGATGGATTCCAGCAGGAGATGCAATTGTTAGAACACGCAAGGAAGTTTTAGATTCTTTTGTTAATGGTGAAGAAGCTCTAAAATTTATTACAAATTCGATACCTTCTGAAAAACCAGCAAACCCTGAAGAGAATGTTCTTTATGCAAGAGGGAGGTATACTTCAACTTTAAGAAAAGTTGGAAAGAATTATTGGCTTCACATTACAGCACCATCAGAATTTTGGGCTACATGGGATGAAGTAGATATTTTAGGAAGGAGAAATTAAATTCTTTTTAATCTAAAATGAAAATAAACGCAACACTACATTGCCATGGAGCATGGACAGATTATACTTCTGGAAAATTTGATATAGAACATTTTCCAAGAAATATAGAAAAACTTGCGGATGTAGCCATAGCAAAAAGTTTAGACCTAGTAGGATTAACGGATATTTCTGGAAGATATGTTTGCGAAATTTATCGTCCACTTACAAGTCAAACAGGAGATAGATATTCTATTGAGCAAGGAGATACTTCTACTGTTTTAACACGAAAAGAAGACGGAAAGAAATTAGTTTTTGCAAGAAGCTTAGAAGTTTTATCTAATGACGCACATGTTTTAGTTGTCGGAACTTCTGCAAATATTCTTGGAGCAAGACCTCTTGAAGCAGTTATTGATGAAACTTATGAAAAAGGTGGAAAAGCAATTGCTGACCATCCTTGTTATACTATAAAACTTGGAAAAGGAATGGGTGAAGAGAGAGTTAGAAAATTCAGAAAACAAGGAAAATTAATAGCATTAGAAGAAAATGCAAATATAGCTAAATTTTTAGAAGTTATTGGACATTATAATAAAAAGGCATTTAATCTTGCAGAAGAATTAGATATGCCAATTATTGCAAACTGTGATGGCAATACTGCAAATGATATGGGCAGAATGCATACAAGTTATGAATTAAAAGATAATACTTCTGCTCAAAGTTGGTATGGTTCTATTATTTTTCTTTTAGAAAATACAAAATTTAATGATGAGAAAATAGAAAGAAAGGGAGAACCTAAAAATTTTATTTCATTACCTTTGCACGTAGTTAGGGGGATTTATTCTATTGTTAGAGCTAAGAAAGGTTGGATAGAAAAAGGTCTTCCTGCTTGTTAGTAAGAAATATAAACCTAAAAATCATAATTCTTCTATAAGAGAGGAAACAAAAAGATGCCACAAGCAGTAACTCATATTTTAATTGTTATTATTCTATTAAGTATATTCAGGGATTATTTTGTTAAAAATAAAAAAGCTTTTCCACTTCACTACGTTCTTATTGGGGGAATAGCAGGAATACTTCCCGATTTGGATGTTGCAGTTTATTATATTATGAGTTTTCTTGGCTATACAATAAATGAAATTCATAGAAGATTTTCCCATAATATTTTCCTTGTTATATTGTTGGTCATACTTGGGCTTTTGACCTATAGTGTAAAAAATAGTAAACTTGGAAAACACCATCTTAAACTTAGAAATTTATTTTTTGTAATAGCATTTGGAATTTTTATTCATTTATTACTTGATTGGCTTATAGTCGGAACTATTATGCCTTTTTATCCTTTTTCAACAATGGCTTTTGGTTTGAACTTAATTAAGCTAGTTCCATTAGCATGGCAAAATAGTTTTCTTCCCGCCTTAGATGCTGTGCTTTTAGTTTTATGGTTGATATACTTGGAGTTAAAGCATAGAATTATTGATTTTATTTGAGAGAGTCCTATAATTTTTTTGACTATTCCTCAAAAAATTCCCAAATAATTTATTTATAAACGGTTTGGGATTCGGGAGATGTAATATACCCACAGTATAAACGCCCCCACCGAGATTCGAACTCGGGTTACCACCGTTCTCCAAAAGATAAGGTTGCATTGAGATGCATAGACCTAGTCTCTCGTCGAGATTTGATCACCCCTCTTTTCGTCTTTGAGAGGGTAGCGTTCTTGGCCTCTGAACTATGGGGGCTAATGTTTTTTAAACAAGTCAAACCTATTTAAATTTTTGTTATTATGAATTTTGTCAAGTTCTCGAGGCATCTTTAATTTAAATTTTCCACTAAAATAATTTACTGCTCACTTTCGTTCGCAGATTAACTAAAATTAATAATTCACGACGAGCGAATGCGAGGAGTGTAAATTTGATTGAAAAAGAAAATTAATAAAATATTTGGTCATAAACTGAGAACATTCCTTTAAGTTTACAATATTCAAATTATTTTTATGCAACTAAAAAAACTTTGTCGTTGGGTCGCACTTTGTCTGGGACTTTTATTCCAACATGGTCGCCTTTTTTTGCTTTATCGATTTTTTGTTTTTCTATTTGCATTCCACTAACTTTTTTTTTGAAATCAGTTGTGTGCCCCTTTATGTGTATTGTGTCCCCGACTTTTAAATTTCCAGAAAGTTTTATAGCGGCTACTCCAACATCGCCAAAGTAACTTGAAACAACACCAATCTCTTTTTCTGCCATAAATTTAGAAGTTTTAAGAATATTTAAACTTAGCGGAGGGTGTAATTTATGTGCTCCCCAGAGACATATGTCACCCCCTAAAATAATTTAGAAAAATCAAAGT
>CAYHMF010000025.1:0-2942 GCA_964357655.1 Candidatus Woesearchaeota archaeon
ATATTTTCGAGATTAACTAATTTTCGGTTTTATTTTTTAGAACTCCGGACAACGCTAACATTCTTTACATTCGAAATGGAAATTCTTTTAAAAGCTATATTGATGGTGTTAGAGATGTAGACACAATATCTTCTGGGGGAATTGTGACTAGAACAGAAACCAAAAGAATAGGAAAATGGGGCAATGGGGTCATGCATGTAAACGGCTCCATCGATGAAGTCATGTTCTTTAACAGGGCTCTTTCTGAAGAAGAAATAAAATCTCTTTATGAATTGGATTTGAGATAACTTTAAATAATTAGAAAATATTCATTATTATGACACACTGGATAACTTATGCAGTAGGGATTGAAGGGTTTGTGATTATTCTTCTTGTTTATGGTTTAACAATTTTTTTTAATGCAGTGCGAAAAGTTGACGGAGGAGGGATTAGAGTTGCCTTTTTTCTTATTTTAGGGGCATTGGCAATTCAAATTTTGCAAGGAGCAACAGTGGCAATGCTGTTAGCCAAACAAGTTACCCTTGATAATCCTCTTTGGACAATGTTCCCTTTGTTCAGTTTAGTTGGGGCATTTTTGTTGGCGATTGGTGCAAAAAGGTTTTTGGAAGAGGTTAATCGGTGAAAAAGATTTCTCCAAACATTTATTAATTAATTCTTGTTTGATTACTTAATAAAAAGAGGGAAAATGGAAAAACCAGATGCAAGAGATATTCTTAGAAAGTATGGTTCGCGTATAGAGAGTCAAGTGAGAACGTCTGGTCAGGGAGGAAGTTATAGTAGAGAGTATGCGACATTCAAAGAAGAAATGGCTCCAGAATTTACAAGATACGAGAAATGGTGCCATAGTTTGGGAAATGTAATTAAGTTAAAGGTTTCTAAAAAAGACGAAGATAAAATTAAGAGAAGCATAGAAATAGCTCATCTTGAAATTGAACCTTGGCAGGCGTCGACGTTGAGCGTGATGATTTTTATAGGTGTTTTTTTATTAGGAACTTTAATCAGCGTCGCTGTTGCATTGCTGGATTCTTCTGGATTTAAATTCCCTTTTTTATTTTTTGTGCTAATGATTATTTTAGCCCTGTTTTTATTTTATTTTGTTAACGGGTATCCTCAGAGACTTGCAAATATGTGGAGGTTGAAAGTTAGTAGTCAGATGGTTCCTGCTATTTTGTATATTGTAGTTTACATGCGACACACTCCAAATCTTGAAAAAGCAATTGCGTTTGCGTCTGAACATTTGCAACAACCACTTTCATTGGATTTTAAAAAAGTGTTTTACAATGTTGAGGTGGGGAAATTCTCGACGATAAAAGAGAGTCTTGATAATTATCTTGATACATGGAGAGATTATTCTGTAGAGTTTATCGAGGCATTTCATTTGATTGAAAGCAGTTTGTTTGAACCAGACAACAGCCAGAGAATTTTGACTCTTGAAAAATCTTTGCAAGTTGTTCTCGACGGAGTTTATGACAAAATGCTCAAGTTCACTCACGAGGTCAAGAGTCCGTTGACAAATGTTTACATGCTCGGAGTTGTTTTGCCAACTCTTGGTCTTGCGTTGATTCCTTTGGCTTCAGCAATGATTGGAGATATCTTGAGGTGGAATCACATTTTTATTTTGTTTAATTTGATAATTCCTTTTTTCGTGTTTTACCTTACAGACAAAGTTCTGATGTTGCGTCCTGGAGGGCATGGAGAGACGACGCTGTTGGAAAGAAATCCACTTTATCCTCAATATAAAAGCAAGGCTCCGTATGTCAAAGCATTTTTAATTTGCTTGCCATTTTTTATCATAGGTTTTTTGCCCTTGATTTTTCAATATACCCCAATTCCAGAATGGTTCGGGCTTGCTAAGGATTTTACTTATGCAGAATTAGGTTTGGGATTTTTGGGCGAGGGAAAGTTCTTTGATTTTATAGATTATAAAGGAAGAATAGTAGGGCCCTTTGGTTTTGGGGCAGTGCTTCTTAGTTTGTTTATTCCCCTGGGAACAGCGTTATTTTTTTCAATTTCATTCAAGGAGAAAACTAAAAATTTAATTATCGAGAGAAATAAAACAGCGCAACTTGAAAATGAGTTTAATAATTCCTTGTTTCAGATAGGAAATCGTCTTGGGAACGGGGTTCCTCCTGAACTTGTTTTTTCAAAAGTTGCAGAGTCTTCGAAGGGTTTGATGACAGAAGATTTTTTCAGAAGAGTTAATTATAATATACGGCAAATTGGGATGAGTGTGGAGAGTGCTATTTTTGACAACAGACGAGGAGCAATAATTTATTATCCGTCTGATCTAATTGCGACGAGTATGCGAGTTCTCATAGAATCAAGCAAGAAAGGATTAAAAATTGCGGCAGTGAGTTTGATGAGCATTTCAGAATACATAAAAAATATTCAGAAGATTACTCACAGGTTGAAGGACATGCTGGCAGAAATTGCGTCGGATATGAAGAGCAATATGACTTTCTTGGCTCCGTTGCTTTCTGGTGTCGTCGTCGGTTTAGGAGCAATGATTACCACTATTTTAGAAAGATTAGGACTTGGGAATTTGGGAGAAGGCGGTGTTGCAGGACTCGGAAATCTTTCACAACTTGCAGGAATTTTCACAAGAGAGCTTATGATTCCTCCGTATTTCTTGCAAATTGCCGTCGGAATTTATCTAATTCAAATGATTTTTATTTTGACAAGAACTCTTGTAATTGTTGATTCTGGAGAAGACAAACTCGAGAGAACAAATAAGACCGGAAAGAATTTGATTCAAGGAATGATGCTGTATTTCATAACTGCTTTGATTTCAATACTGCTTTTGTTTGCGTTGGCAGCGATGGTATTGAATTTTTAAATTAGTTAAGCCTTGTTGTGCCCTCCGATGAACGATGTGAGTGCCCCCTCGTTCGTTTCGTTTTAAGTAATCCAAAAATTGAATATAACGTATGCGATTAAGAGAA
>CAYHMF010000025.1:2952-11029 GCA_964357655.1 Candidatus Woesearchaeota archaeon
GGTTTGCGTTGGCAGCGATGGGATTGAATTTTTGATGTGGTTGAGTCCCTTATTATGCCCTCCGATGAACGATGTGAGTGGGCCAGCGTTCGGTTCGTTTTAAGTAATCCAAAAATTGAATATAACGTATGCGATTAAAAGAAGTTCCGAACGTAGTGAGGAATTTGGGTGGAGCGAGGGGCAACCGAGCGTAACCTCTTAATCGCTGTTAAACTCCCCCGATAGGGATTGAATTTTAGTGCAACGTTCCGTAGCGAAGCGGAGGAAAAATTCAAAGTAAAAAAATCGGCGTATCGAGTGCGAAGCACCATTAGTTCAAAGAATCTAGGGTTTGGGGCGTTACTTTCAATTAGACACTTATAAGTAGTAACAAATAGAAACATTTAAATACTAGTTCTGCACTTATAATCATATGACAATGGTTGAAGTATATCATTTTCCTGGAAGAGGGGCATCTGTAGATGATTTACTAGCTGAAGGCTTAAAATCAAGAGAGCAGTTAATTAAGGAAGGAAAATTAGAACCATTAAAAGCAAGAGGATTATTTGATGACCATCTATCAACTATTTATTTTCAATGGTTTCCGCCTCATCTTGAATCTAACAGAGAGAATTGTGATTGGGTTTCTATTGAAGTAAATCCTGAAAGAACTGATGTTTTTAATCGAGAGTTTAGATATCACAATGATAGAGCAAAATACAATGCTTCAAGAATGAGTTTGGCTGATTATATCTCTCAACATGAAAAAACAAAGGAGATGAGAAAAGATTTAGAACAAGGTAGAATGATTGTGTGGAATCCATTGACAGCAGAACCAACTATTGTTGGGGTTGATGATAAAAGAGTTTATGATTCTAGATGGCAATATTTAAATGAGATTCTTGTTCCGAGATCTGTGATTCCTGCTTCAGAACTTAAAAGATATCATAAAGCAAAATCTGATTAAGCCCCAAACCCTTTCTATATTTAGCCGATTTTTTTATTGAGTTTAACATGATGGATAAAGAACTTAATTTCTTTTTATCTATCTAAATGGCATGTTTAGAGAAGTTTGAATAATTCCTATTTCTTCTTTTCGAACTTCTCTTAGAAATTTTTTTGGATTTAGCTAATTTCTCTATAGAGAAGTTTGAATAATTCCTATTTCTTGCTTTTTTGAAGGAATTTTCAAAGTGCTCTTCATGAGAATTTTGCGATTTTTGAATTTTGCAAAGTTCTCTTTAGGAAACCGAGAAAACATATCTTTGTAAAAAATATCTCAGACCAGCATAATGTTTATAAAATCTTTTTCTCCTAAAACCCAATGATTAAACTGTCAAGACGTCAAGTTATTCAAGGGCTTGGGGCATTGGGAATTCTTACTTTGGGGGGAAACGCATATTCTTCGGAAAAAAGTTTGGGTTTGAAACTTGGAAAAACTTCTGGTTTAGAAAAATGGTTTATAAAAAATTGGGAATTTGAAAACATTCGTCCCATTGATAATGAAGAAATCAACCAGGTTTTTAATGGGGAGGGAAATAAAAAAATGAAAAACCAATTATTAAAATCCAACCCTTATATTTATAACGACGAAGAAATAGGGGACAACAAATATTTAGAAGAAAAAATATCTTCTGGAATAGCTTTGTATAATTTTTCTCTCAAAGATGGAAAAAACCCTCTTATTAAAATAATCCCAATAGAACTATTTAATCCTGAGGCAGGGGAAAAAGAAGTGCTCGCTTTTTTAAAGGGAGGTTTTATCGGGGAAGATTTTCTTTACACTGATAATTCAAATTCTTTTTGTCTTTTAGATATCTATCCCAATAAAAATTGGAATTCTAATGAAGATATTAAAGACTTCTTATTTCAATATGCTAAAAATAGAAATGCATGTTTTTATGAAATAGATAATGGTTCAAGATATTGTCCTTAAAATTATCTTTTAGTAATTACGTTTTTATTATAATCTATATTTAATGTTAGGGGGAGATCTTTCAATTCGAAAGCATCATCTGTATTCGACCATGAAGGATTATCAATTTTTAAATTTGAATTAAATTCTAAACAAACACCTAACTCATCGCATTTGTTAGCGGCATCTTGTCTAGTTATTCCAGAATCAATCCCACAAATGCACATACATTTTTTCCAATTAAGATTCGAACAAAATTTAGGTTTGATAGAATCCCCCCCATAAGGCCAAATAAATAACCACCAGTAGGTGAAACTTCCTCCTTCAGGATTATAAATCTCCACTTCTGTTGCTCCGGCATTTATCTCATTAACTAAATGTTCCAAAGAAGCTTTTGCCCATTCCAAATCTTTTGCATCTTGATTATTAAAATACAATGACACTAAAAGATAAACTAAAAAAAGTATGCAAATTAATGCAACAATTATCTTCAATGTTTCTTCTGCCAGCAAAAATCCTCTCTTGCTTGTAACTCTTTTTAAATTATTCATTGCAATAAATAAAGAACTAATTCACTAGTCTCTCCTCCTGACCAATTCTTAAAAAAATCTATGACATAATTTTTGAAAAAGAAATACACTCCCACGACAACAACTACAAAAACTAAAATTCCGATGATTATTTTTATAATTTGGCTACTTGTTAAGTCCATTATGGTCTAAATAAATTTTTAATTTTATCTATCAACGAGATTCCCTGCCCTTTGAGTATAAAAATTGAAATAAAAACTATTGCGAGAATTGCTATGCCAATTAACAACCACGGAAGATATTCTGAAACCAACCCTTTTTTATTCATCAATAATAAAAAGAAAACTAATTAATAAACTTAACTAAACAAACCACTAAAATAATTTTCCCAAACCAATAATCTTTAAATACTTCTTTTGGAATTTTATTTTATGGTGAAAACACTTCAGCAAATTATCGCTGGAATTCTGGTTGGGGTTTGTGCACTTGCCTACCCCTTAAAAAGTGAAGCAGATTGGAAAAAAGTTTATGATAAAGTCTACCCACTTCAACTTAAAGAAGGAAATCGCGTGATTGACAATGAAGAAATAGAAATAAATGCTCAGGTCAACGACGATACAAATGAATTCGAATTTTTTGTTGGAACAAAAAACTGGGATAAAAATGTTTGGACAAACGATGAGAAACTGATTCCATCTTCTGCAAGAAACACAAGCATTTATATTCCTGAAATGGGGATGGTTTTATTTCATCCAAAAGATGTTAAAATTTTAAAAGTAAAGCAAATCGCGCGTTTAGTTTATGGGGAAGAATATAAAGATGAACTTTTAATTCCTTACGAAAATCACAAGCCAGCTCAAATGGCGCTTGGGCTGGGGGAAAAAATAATTAACAATACCTTATCTAAATTTGTTTTGGGAGAACGAGGTTGGAAAAAACTAATGGATGCTATGAAAAATAACGACGAAGAATATTACAAGAACATCTTTCCGGAAAATAAAGAATATATCTCTACCAAAATTCCATTTTATCTCCCAAAAAAACTTTTTGGTTTTACAGAAACAGCGAGAGAAATCATAATCACATTTGATGTAAAAGACAATTGCCCAAAAGAAATGAGTTTCTGGATAAATCCTGCTTTTGGGAATCCTTCCATGAATACTTATAGTCAAGGAACATTTCCAACTGGTTACGGACAATTAGACGGAGTAATGGTTAATTTTTATATTGGAAAAAAAGGAAATAAAAATTGCAAGTGAAAAGACTGCTAAAGAGAACTTTGCAAAATTCAAAAATCGCAAAATTCTCATGAAGAGCACTTTGAAAATTCCTTCAAAAAAGCAAGAAATAGGAATTATTCAAACTTCTCTATAGAGAAATTAGCTAAATCCAAAAAAATTTCTAAGAGAAGTTCGAAAAGAAGAAATAGGAATTATCCAAACTTCTCTAAAGATTTATTAAGTATATTTTCATTTTTAAAAGAAGGTGAATCGAATGAACTTAGAAGTTTTGATAAAATATTTAACATGGATTGTATTTTTTGGAATAGCTCTTGCAGGAGTTTATATGCTTCTTAAACAGTTAGGAGTGATGGGATGATGAGAGGATTTTCGAAAAGTAACCTAAAGGTCACAAGTAAAAAAGGAGAGTTATCGACGGCAATGATAATAGGATTGATTATTTTAATTGTTAGTTTTATAGTAATTTTATTTTTTATTTTGGAATTGGGGCTTAAAGAAAAAACTGCAGAGGAAATTTGCCACAACTCTGTTGTTATGTATTCGAAAAGTAGTTTACTTGGGAGGTTAGATTGCAAAACAGAGTATGTTTGTATTTCTGGAGGAGAAGATTGTACAGATTTTAGTCCAACTAAAACTATAGAAGTAGATTTATCCAAAGGCAACGACGAAGTGCTAAGAGCTATTGCAGATGAAATGGCGAATTGTTGGTGGATGTTTGGCGAGGGGAAAATTAATTATGCGAGTCGAAAGGGAGGGATGCACTGCGCTATTTGTTCGATGGTAAAATTTGATTCTGGCGGAGTTAATATTAAACATAAAGACTTACATTCCTTTTTAGCAAGCAATAATAAAAGCGGTTCCCAGACATATTTAGAATATTTTTATGGAGTAAGTGATTTGAATAAGTTTTATGAAATCAATCCTATGGAAAAGGAGGTTTCTAACGAACCAATTTTGAATAGCGAAAAATATGCAATTCTAACTGGACAAGATTGGTTTTTTACTTCGAATATGTTCTATAGAGTTAGACTTATTAAATCAACTGACATTTCTGATAAGGAAATTTCTAAATGTGATTATTTCGATATAACAAAAGCATAAAATGATAAATAATAAAAGAGGAAATATACTTACAGAAAATATTGTGTTTATTCTTTTAAATTTGGCCTTCGTGGCAATATTAGTTTTGTTTGTTTTTTCTAAGACTGGAGATGTCGCGTTATTAGAGGAGAAATATGCAAAACAAATCGCGCTTGTTCTTGATTCAGCAAAACCTGGAATGGAAATCAGCATGAATTTAGAAGTGGCAGTCGACAAAGCAGAGAAAGAAAAATTTGAGGGGAAAATTGTTTCCATAGATGGCAATTTGGTGACAGTGCGGCTCGGCGAGGGAAAAGGTTATTCTTACTCTTTTTTTAACGACGTGGATTTGAACAAACTTTATTTTTATCCCAATGAAGGAGATAATTTTGTTTTCAAAGTAGAAAAATATAAATCAAATGTTGGAGGTATCGATGGTATTAAATAAAAGAGGGACAGATAAAATTCTTTCAATATATTGGTTTACAATTTTGTTTATCGTCGCAGCAGCAATTGTTATTATGATTGCAATGTATTTAACTCCTTCAGATATTAGAAAAACAGAAGCGAGTATTTTGACAAGCCAAGTTGCAGATTGCTTTGTTGAAAAAGGCATTTTGAACGAAAGTGTGACGCAAGATAATTTTTTGCAAAAATGTCATTTGAATTTTGAAGTTGAGAATATTTATAATTGGGATGATGACCAGTATTTTGTCGAGGTAAAGTTTTACAAATTTGGAACTAATGATTTTGCAAGAGAAACAATTAGAAAAGGAAATCCAAATTTTGATGGTAGCTGTAAGGATACTGAAAATTTAAATCCAGTTTGCAATGAAAGAAATCTTTTTGCTGTAAATAGCACTGGACAATATACTCTGAAAATTAAAACTATTGTAAGAAAGACAGAAAAAAATGTCAAGTAAAAAAGCACAAACTGGAGAAACATTGACGTGGTTCGTCGCGACAGTGATAATTATTATTCTACTTTTGTTTTCAATTATTATTGTATCTTTAATTGCGAAAGGGAATTGGCTTGGGGGAGAGGGTTGGGAAGGGTGGTGGAAAGCTCAAGAAGAAACTAAAAGAGATAGAATTGCAGAACAATCTATTATGGGTTTATTAAGTAATGAAACAGTTAGGCAAAAAATAATTGATTCTGCAAAAACAGGAAATAAATCCGCAATTGAAAATGAAATGAAGGTTTTTTTAAATAGTATTAATGATAGATCAACCGAAGGATGGAATATGGAAGTTTATTATAACGACGAGAAAAGATTTAGTGTAGAAACTCGTGATATTGCTGGAAAATATAATCATTTTGATACTGAATTTATTCTTTTAGATAAGAATGATGAAATTAAATTAAAATTTTGGTTAGAGGCACAAAGATGATTAGGAAAAATAAACGCGGAGATGTTCCTGTAATGATATTGGTTTTAGGAGTTTTTGCAATTTGTGCTTTAGTGATAATCAGCATCATCGAGGTAGAATCTGATAAACAAAAATATTCGTCGGGGGTATTAGAAATGGACGAGATGAATTCTAAAATTGAGATGTACAATTTTTATCAAAGTATTAAAATGCCCGAGGAAAAAATTAATGAGTTGCTTGAAGTCAAGACAGATAGCTCCGGAAAAAATTATATATCTGTAGAAAAAATAGGATTTGTGGTGAAATATTACATATAAAAAGTTTTATAAATAAACATATCCTAATCTAAACATGATAAATAATAAAAAAGGACAGGGGTTGAGCACCAACGCAATTATTTTAATTGTTTTAGGAGTTATTGTTTTAGTAATCATGGCGGTGGGGTTCATGGCTGGTTGGGACAAAATCGCCCCATGGATAAAACCAAGCAATAACGTCGACGAGATTGTCCAAGCTTGTAGTCTTGCTTGTAGTTCTGGAAGTTCTTACGAATATTGTTCAAAAAATAGAACCTTGTATGCTGAAGATCTTCCTGACAAAGACGGAATTACAAATAATTGTGAGATTTTTGGAACTGATAGTTCTTACAAACATTATGGAGTAGATGCTTGCTCGGGACTTTGTTCTAATAAATAATTCTAATTTAAAATGAGTTATGTATGTTCTGAAAAACGAAATAAGAGAAAAGATAAAAAACGCGAGAAGAAAAAACACCCGTATAGAAAAGGTGGGGCAAGAAGAAGCGTTAAATAAATTTTATAAACCCCCTTCGGCTTGTCTAGAAAATGAATGAGGTGATTTTTTTATTTGTGCTAGGATTAATTTGGATTTTATTCGCAAGCATTCAGGATTTGCAGTCGAGAGAAGTCGCGAATTGGGTAAGTTTTTCACTAATAATTTTTGCACTTGGGTTCAGATTTTTTAATAGTTTATTTTCTAATTCTAATTTTATGTTTTTTTATCAAGGATTAATTGGGCTTGGAATATTTTTTATTTTGGGGATGCTTCTTTATTATGGGCGAATGTTTGCAGGTGGCGACGCAAAATTAATGATTGCCCTCGGAACTATTTTAAGTTTTTCTTCGATCTTTTGGACGAATGTAAAGATTTTTGTTTTTTTTATAATCTTATTTTTATTCGTAGGAATGATTTATAGTTTGTTTTGGAGTGGTTTTTTGACAATCACTCATTTTAAGGAATTCAAAAAAGAGTTTACTAAACAAGTATATTCTAACAAGAAAATTGCGCACATTGTTATGGCTTTTGGATTAGTGTTAATGATTTTTGGATTTAAATTTGATTTTCTTTTTTTATTCGGAATTTTAATTTTTATCGTCCCTTATTTTTATTTTTATGCGAAATCCGTAGATGAATCTTGCATGATTAAAAAAGTTCCTGTGGGGAAATTAACCGAGGGAGATTGGCTTTACAAGAATGTTAAGGTTGGAAAAAGCACAATCAAGGCAAATTGGGATGGGGTGAGTCTAGGAGATATTGAAAAAATAAAAAAGAAACACGATTTTGTTTTAATTCGACAAGGAATTCCTTTTGTCCCTGTTTTTTTAATTAGTTATATAATTTTAGGAATAATTTATTTTTTAGGATATATTGAGGATTTTTTAGTGTTTTGAAAAATTATCCCAAGCCAAATTTATACTCTGCACATTTTCTCGTCGTGGATTATTAACTGAGCAAGAAAAAACCGAAAATTATTATTATTATTATTATTATTATTATTATTATATTTTTCGCACAAAACTTTTTAAACTATGTTTTCCTAATCGTTTTATGAGAAAGGTGGTGATGGTTTTTGGAATTATTTTTTTATTAAGTGTTAGCTTTATTTCTGCCGGGTGGTTTTCTGATTTATTCAAACAAAATAATAAAATAACTGGAAATGT
>CAYHMF010000026.1:0-10872 GCA_964357655.1 Candidatus Woesearchaeota archaeon
AAATGAGAACTAATTTTCGGTTTTGCCTGGTGACATATGTCACAAGGCTACACACTCCCTAATTCTTTATTTTTAGTTAAGTTAGTTTCATAACAATGTTTTTATATTATAATCTATTTTTGTTATCATGAAAATCCACACAAAATACATAAAGATAAAAACAGAAAATAGAATTGATTTTGTCAATATTACCGAATCTGTTAGACAGGCAGTTCGAGAATCAGGAATTCAGGAAGGGCTTGTTCTCGTGAATCCGAAACATATTACCTCAAGTATTTTTATTAACGATAATGAACCCGGATTAATTCAGGATTTTAAAAATTGGTTAGAAAAACTCGCGCCACAAAAATTCAATTACAATCACCATAAA
This sequence comes from Candidatus Woesearchaeota archaeon, assembly GCA_964357655.1. GTDB lineage: Archaea > Nanobdellota > Nanobdellia > Pacearchaeales > GW2011-AR1 > CAYHMF01. Next base: position 371 of record CAYHMF010000026.1, read on the forward strand.
ACCGGAGAGGATAATGGGTTCTCGCATCTTTGGAGAACAATTATGGGGCGTGAGATAACTATGGCGATTACAAAAGGAGACTTAGATTTAGGAACATGGGAAAGCATTTTTTACGGCGAGTTTGATGGTAAGAGGAATAAAAATATTTTAGTAAAAATTATCGGAGAATAGTTCAAAAGTTTTATATACTTTCACAATGCTTAATTATATGGCATTTATTGTTAAAAGCAATGTTTATGGAAATGACTATTATTATTTGAGGAAAAGTGTGCGAGAGGGAAAAAGAGTTAAATCAATATGTTTAGGATATCTTGGGAAAACCCAAAAAGAAGCAGAGAAAAAAGCAAAAGAAATAATAAATAATTTAAATATCACAAAAAACATGGAAAAAACTAAAAAATCCGTCGAGAAAAAAGAATCCAAAAAAGAGAAAGTTGTTTTAAAACAAGAAAAAATTTCTATTGAAGAATTAGCTAATTTTTGTAAGAGTAAAGGGTTTGTTTTTAGGAGTTCGGATATATATGGAGGGTTTTCAGGATTTTGGGATTTTGGTCCTTTAGGGGTAGAATTATTTAATAATCTCAAGAAAGATTGGTGGAATTTTTTCGTGCAACAGAAGGAAAATATGGTAGGAATTGAAGCGAGTATAATTTCTCATCCTTTAACTTGGAAAGCATCAGGACATATTGCTAACTTTAGTGATGTTGCTGTTAGTTGTAAAAAATGTAAGAAATCAACAAAAATAGATAAATCTGAAGTTGGAAAAGTAAAATGTGAATGTGGAGGAGAATATGATCTCCTTGGAGAATTTAGCTTGATGTTTAAAACAAGAGTCGGGGCTTTAGATGCTGCGGATGCTTATCTCCGAGGAGAAACTGCACAAGGAATGTTTTTAGATTTTAAATTAATTCATCAAACTTCTAGATTGCAGTTACCCTTTGGTATTGCACAAATTGGTAGATGTTTTAGAAATGAAATTGCCCCCAGGGATTTCTTATTTAGAAGCAGAGAGTTTCATATAGCTGAATTTGAATTTTTTCTGAATCCAGAAGAAAAGAAATGTCCTCTTTTAGATAAAAATCATTTAGAAATTAATTTTAGATTTTTAGATGGAGAGACCCAAGCTAAAGGAAATGATAAATTAAAAGAGGTTAAGATGAAGGATTTGTTAAAACAAAATAAAATTGAAGAGTGGCATGCTTATTGGTTAGCAGAACAAATAATTTGGTTTAGAAATTTAGGATTAGATGAGATAAAAATAAGAGAACATACTAAAGGAGAACTCTCTCATTATAGTTCTGCTACTTTTGATATTGATTATGAATATCCCTTTGGGAGCAAAGAATTGGCAGGAAATGCAAATCGTGGGCAATATGATTTAACACAACATCAGAAAGAGAGTAAAGAAAATATGGAGATATTCGACGAGAAAGCAAAGAAAAAAGTTCTTCCAGCAGTTATGGAACCAACATTTGGTATGGAAAGAGTTTTTTTAGCACTATTAACAAAAGCTTATTCTAAAAATCAAAAAGGAGAAATAGTTTTAAGACTTCAACCAAAGATGGCTCCTATCAAAGTAGCTATTTTTCCTATTGTTAAACAACCAGAATTTGAAAAAATTGCAGAAGATATTTTTAATGATTTGAAAAAAGAGTGGAAAATTAATTTTGATAAATCGGGTAGCATTGGTAGAAGGTACGCGAGAAATGACGAGATTGGAACTCCGTATTGCATAACTATCGACGGAGATTCTTTAAAAAATAAAGATGTTACGATAAGGGAAAGAGATACCACAAAACAAATTAGGGTTAAAATTTCTGAATTGAAAAATATTTTAAGAAAATTAATCAATCATGAAATAGAATTCGAAAAATTATAAAAATATATTTTTAAGAGAGTTTCGCAAAACTCTCATGCAGATTATTTTGAAAATTCCTTCAAAAACGCAAGAAATAAGAATTATTCAAACTTCTCTATAGAGAAATTAGCAAAATCCAAAAAAATTTCTAAGAGAAGTTCGAAAACAAGAAATAAGAATTATTCAAACTTCTCTATAGAGAAATTAGCAAAATCCAAAAAAATTTCTAAGAGAAGTTCGAAAACAAGAAATAAGAATTATTCAAACTTCTCTAAAGAAAAAATTAGATGAGAAAATATCCCTTTAAAGTTTACAATATCATCATTTAGTTAAATTAATAAGTCTAATCCTATTCAATATAGAACAATGAAACTTAAAAAAATATCAGAAAACATTTATGAAATTCCTAAGGAGAAAGGAATGAATGTTCCAGGGAGAATTTTTGCCAGTGAAAAACTTATAGAAGCTATAAAGAAAGACAGGGCAATCGAGCAGGTTAAAAATGTTGCCTCACTTCCAGGAATTATCGACGCAAGTTTGGTTATGCCCGACGCACATCAGGGTTATGGATTTCCAATCGGAGGAGTTGCTGCTTTTGATTTAGATAAAGGGATAATCAGTCCTGGAGGAGTTGGATTTGATATTAATTGTGGGGTTAGAGTATTGGCTACAAATATTTCTGTTGAAGAATTTTCAAAAATAAAACGAGAAGTTCTTCATGATTTCAAAAGAACTATTCCTTCTGGAGTTGGAAGAGGACACAAGGGAGAGGGACGAATTACATTGCAAGAGCTTGACGAAGTTTTGAAAAATGGTGCAGAATGGGCTGTTGAACGCGGGATGGGAGTTCAAGAGGATTTGGAAAACTGCGAGGATAAGGGAAGAATAAAAAATGCAAACCCCAAAGATATTTCTGAAAAAGCCAAATCGCGTGGGTTGTCACAACTTGGAACACTTGGAGCAGGAAATCATTTTTTAGAAGTTCAAAAAATTGATAAAATTTACGACGAGAAAACCGCAAAATTATTTGGAATTGAAAAAGGTAAAATCCTAATCATGTTTCATTGTGGTTCGCGAGGGCTCGGCCACCAAGTTGCGTCAGATTACATCAAAAAAATGGAAGACAAATATGGAACTGCTAATTTGCCTGACAGAGATTTAATCAACGCGCCAATTAAATCAGAACTTGGAAAAAAATATCTTTCGGCAATGAATTGTGCTGTCAATTTTGCATTCTGCAATAGGCAAATGATAATGCATTATGTGCGAGAAGTTTTGAAAAAATATTTTCCAAAAAACAAGAACAAACTTGTTTATGATGTCTGCCACAATATTGCCAAAATCGAGAAGCACAGCGTCGGAGGAAAGAAAAAAGAAGTGTGTGTCCACAGAAAAGGCGCGACTCGCGCATTTGATAAACAGCCAGTAATTATTCCTGGGAGTATGGGAACAGCGTCGTATTTATTAGTCGGAACAAAAAAAGCAATGGAAATAAGTTGGGGGAGTACCTCTCACGGAGCAGGAAGAGCGATGTCGAGACATGAAGCAATAAGAAATTTGAAACAAGAAAAAATAAAATCGGAGTTGAACAAGCAAGACATAGCTTTTGAAACAGGTAGTTGGAAATCCCTTGTTGAAGAAGCACCTGAAGCTTACAAAGATATTGACGAAGTTATAAAAGTTATTGACGATTTGGGTATATGCAAAAAGGTCGCGAGATTAAAACCTATTGCAGTTATGAAAGGTTGAGAAATTCAAAAAAGTTTATAAATCATGTTTATCTATTATTAAAATGAGAAAAAAGGTGTGTGTATTATTTGGATTTTTATTTTTAATGATTGTATCTCTGAATATAATTTCGGCGTTGACTTGCAATGTTGTCAGCACTTCTTCTTGCGGCGAAGACAAAATTGTTTTGAAATTATCTGGAGAAACAAATGCGCATGGGGCATTATATAATAAAGGAAATTATGGTTATGCTTTGTGCTGTGTTGATGATATTAATAGAAACTGCAACAATAACGGAACTATATTAAAACTTTCTTCTGACACCAATGCCCATGCCCAAGCCCCTGGACAAAGCGGTTACTCTCAAGAAATTTGCTATAGTGGATTGGAGTGCACAACTCAAATTGGAACTTGTCCAAATAACTACAACATCCCTATGCTTTCTATCTCATCTATAACAAATGCACACTTGGGAAATTTTTCTGCATACCCTCTAAAAATTTGTTGTTTGAAAAAAGAGGTGACAGAAGTTTTCTGGGCAGAAAAAAATGTGGGTACTGCTTTAATAACTGATGAAAGTAACCCAATTAGAATTGTTGCTGGAATCGATGACAACGATAATCAGGCTACAACATTTGATATGGTTGTTAAAAAATCTCCAGCTTATTCAAAAGAAATAAAACTTGAATTATATGAAGAAGATTGTTTGCTTGGTTTCTGCACAAGTGACTTAATAAAAAATTTTACAAAAAACACAGACACTAATGGAAATGTTAGAAATTCTTGGGTAATTACAAAGAAAAATATTGCAGATGGAGGAAATGAAGGAACTTCTGAATTCTATTTCAAAGCAATTAATGATGAATTTTTTGTAGATGAAAGAAGTTTTAATGACTTGTATACAACTGCTGAAGAACCTGATTTCTGCGAAGGCAAACCAATTTTGTGCGAGGGCTATACTACTCAAAGCTCTTGTGAAGGAGATGCTAACACATGTAAAAGAGCCTATAATTCTGGTGAAGCAATTAATGTTGATTGTGAAGGCGGAAATTACTCTTGTCTTTGTGTTTGGGAGAGCAATATGTGTAAAGCAAGTGTTAATTCTAATAGAGAAATCTCCGATCCCGGAGATGGGATTATCGACCCTAAAGAACAATGTGATAATTCTCAGTTTGGGAATTTGACTTGTCTTAATTTTAATTATACTGGTGGAAGTTTAAGTTGCGGAAGTGATGGCATAATTGATACTTCTGGTTGCACTGGAGGAACAAATCCTTCTTATGGATATTGTGGGGATGGAGAAATAATTACTGGTGAAACGTGCGATGGTTCTGATTGGGGACCCGTTGACGGCTGTTCTTTTTATAAATATACTGGAGGAAGTTTAAGTTGCTATTCTAATTTAACACAAAATGGTTGTAAATTTGATGTTTCTGAATGTACTGGTGGGAACTTTCCCACTGGAGGAACATGTGGAGATGGAATTCGAAATGATGACGAAGAATGCGATAAATCTAATTGGGGATTGAGTTGTTCTAATTTCGACTACGCCAGAGGAAATTTAACTTGTGGAAGCGATTGTAAATTCAATGTTTCTCGATGTAATGGGGGGACTCCAATGATGCCTGGATGTGGGAATGGTATTATCAATAGTGGTGGAGAACAATGTGACGGAAATGTTTGGGGATTGTTTACTAGTTGTTCTAATTTTGATACTTTCACTGGAGGAACGTTGTCTTGTATGAATTGTACTTATGATACTTCGCAGTGTACTGGAGTAATACAAATCCCCATAATTGGAAGTTGTTTATTATCTGAATCTAATAGCGACGATTGCAACGACGGATTTTTAACATATTCTTGGAGCGCAGACTGGACTTGGGGGGACGGAAATAATCTTGCCAGCAACCCTGACGGAGATTTATGGATTCAAAATGGAAGCGTATGGCGTTTAGACCCTCGAAGAGATTCTGCACAATGTGTTGGAGGAAGCAAAAACCTAGAATGCCCTGCAAAAATTAAACTTCCTTTCTTTGGAACATTAAACTTAATAATTGCTGTTATTTTAATTTTAATAATTTATTTAATTATTGAATATAAAAAGAAAAACAAGAAGACAAGAAATTCTAAGGGGAAAAAGAAAAAATAAATAATTCTCGCATTCGCTCGTCGTCGCCTTCGGCGAGAAATTTTTAGTTTGAATCTTACTCGAGAAATTTGACAATATCATCTAACGACTAAATTTATAAATCCGTATTTCTTAAGATTATTAAATGAGGTCGAAATTTTTTATATTGCTAATCGTCATATTATTTATTGGAAATATTAGCGCGAGCATTGCGGTCAGCAATTATTCAATTACAACTACTTATGGTCCTGGCGAAACTTTAAAGGGTTGGATGAATATTAGTTTGACGAATGAAAATGCGGATTCTATTTTTGAAGATTCCGAGGGGCACAATATAACTCTCAAGGAATTATTGGCTTCTGATTTAAGTATTAATATAAACAACATGTGTAGCACTTTAAATTGCATTCCTGATTATTCTGCGTCAAATCCAAGTTCTGAAAAAAGTTTTGTTTTGGGCACTAAGCAATCAAAATTAATTGGTTTTAAATTTACTAAAGACATGACTGGAATTACTTCAGTAAGTTTTGTCGTCGATAGCTCTGCTGATTCTTGGTGTGCCAATCAATTAATGATGGATTTTGAAAATGACGGAACAATTGAAAAAGGGAACACCAAATTTAATAGTTTAATTTCTTGTGAATCACTTAAGCAAGTGGGTTGTTATAATTCAAGTAGTCCTACTGAACAAGGTAAAATTGGAAACAAACCTTACTGCCAAAGAATAACTCTTACAGCATCGCCAGGATTTAAAGTTAGTGCCTGGGTTAGGAATGAAACTTCTGGAAATGAAAATATCACTTTACAAATTCATTCTCTTTCGGGAACTCCAGAAGGAAATTGCGAATTAAACAAATCACAAATAACTACTACAGGAAATTATGTTACTTGTAACATAAACCATTTTGTCTCAACTCCTCAAGACCATTATGTCTGCATTAATGGACAGGGCGGGACCGGAGATTATTTCATAAGAGGACACTCTCTTACAAAAGGTTGCGGATTCCACAGCAACAGCATTAGAGAAAGTTCTGAAGAGAATTATGCATATGACTTGTTTACTGAAGGATTGAGATTCAGCGAAGTGGGAACACTATTTCTGAACAATTCATTAGAGGGATATCCACAAACACTTAACAGCATTGTTCAAAAATATATTGTCGACGACGTTTATGGAAGTTTAAGTTGTTCAAAAACTTGCGTTTTCCCAATCAATATAATTTCTGGAAAAGAAAATCAAAATTTGGTATTCAAAAACCTCAAGATATTTTATAATACTCCTGGTTTTGATAAGAGTAATTTGACTGAGTTTTATGATTTGACTTCAAGTCCTGCGGTAGTGAATTCCAATTTTAAAAAAATTAGTTTGGACGGGGCAAAATTCACGATTCCTTCAAAATTTACTGGAATTGATTATTGGATAAAATATAATGGAACTAAAATAATTTTTGCAAATATCAGCGTTCAAGAAATTCCAGTTATTGGGGCCTTGAAAACTAATCCTTCAAGCGTTCCCTCGGCATTCCCGACTGAATTTGAAATTTTTGTGAAATCGGCAGCGAATATAACTAACTATGTATGGAGTTTTGGAGATAACAGCACAGAGGTTGATACCAAAGGAGTGAAAAAAATAACGCACACATATCCCTCGAAAAATAAATACCAATTAAAAATTACGGCAATTGACGCTCTCAAAAGAAGCGCGACAAAGGTTTTTGACGTCGATGTTGTAGATCCTAGAGAAGTAATTAACACAACTTTGGAGGAATTGGAAAAAAATCTTGGTAATTTAAAATCTCAAATTGAAGGTTTTGATGATTTTACTGAAAAGAAAATAAATGAAATAGTAAAGACAGATGAATTAAATGATGAATTGCAAAAATATATCACCGAATATAAAAGAGCTTCTAGCAACGAGGAATTGAATAATATTGTTACAAGTTTGTTGACTTTTAAAATCCCTGAATCAATTTTTATGATTAAAAGTGCTGAATCAATAACTTTTACCCCTAACGAAGATAATGTGAATGTTGACATTTTGCAAAAGATTGCACCAAAAAGTTATGACGCCAAAAAGAAAAATGAATATGTTGATGCAATTATTGGATGGCAAGTAAATAACATGGACGTCGAAGTCACGTTGTCAAAATATTCTTCGCAAAATCGTGATGAAAACACTCCTTTGTTGCAAATTTTTGAAGTAAGCACAAAAGCCAAAAACAAATTAGAAGATTCGACTTATCTTGTTCTTCGCAAACTTGACGGGATTGAATTTGATGAAAATTCATATAAAGAAAATGAAATAGAAGGATATTATTATATTGAATTAAAAGAGTCCGAGAATAAAATTGTCTTTTCCACTACAGAAGAAATTGAATATGATGATTTGCCACTTTTTGTTTCCCCGAAAATTAGTGAGTTGGAACTTTTGACTCTTCCTCCAGAAACCCCTCCAGAACCAGATAATACAAAATGGATTTTTTTTGCAGTGATAATATTTTCACTTCTTATTGTTGCGGGGATTATTTATGTGTTCTTGCAGATGTGGTACAAGAGAAAATATGAAGGGCATTTATTCAAGAATAGAAATAACTTGTACAATTTGCTTGTGTATATTCAGAACGAAAGAAAAAAAGGTATGAAAGATGATGTGATTGCCAGTAAGTTGCGAAAAATTGGATGGAATTCAGAACAAGTTGCATATGCGATGAAAAAGCATGCAGGAAAAAGAACTGGAATGGCGGAGATTCCCGTCGACAAATTACTTGGATTATTCAAGAAAAAACCGCAACCTCCAAAAAATGAGTTTAATCGCCCAGGGCAATTTGAAAGAAGGTTTTAATTGTATCATAAATCACAGAAAAGCTTAATAAACCTGCTAACAAATTTAATAATATGGTAATAAAGGTGTTTAAGAATTTTATTAAAGGACTTTTCTTTAATATGTTCAAAAGAAAAAAAGACGTGAAGATGGGTTTTTACGGCCCGCCTAATGCTGGGAAAACGAGTTTAGCAAATAGAATATGCAAAGATTTTACTGGTGAAGAACTTGGAAGTGTCAGCAAAATTCCGCATGAAACTAGAAATGTTCAGTTCAAGGAAAAAGTTGAAATAAGTTATAAAGGAAAAAAGATGACATTCAAAATGATTGACACGCCAGGAATTGCTACAAAAATAGATTATGAAGATTTTTTGAAATACAAGATGAATAAAAAAGAGGCGAAAACCAGAGCCAAGGAAGCAACGCAGGGAATTATCGAGAGTATAAAATGGCTGGACGACATGGATGTTGTTGTGATTGTTTTAGACGCCACAGAGAATCCATACAACCAAGTGAACATAACAATTATTGGAAATTTGGTTGCACGAGAGATTCCAATATTAATAGTTGCTAACAAAGTTGATTTAAAAAAATCAGACATAAAAAAAATAGAATCTGCGTTCCCTGAATACGACGTGATTGGAATTAGCGCGAAATACGGCGAGAACTTGGAGGAGTTCTATGAATCTATTTTCAAACTAGCAAAAAACATTTAGTAAGAATTAAAAAGTATATTTTACAACATATATAATGGGAAACAAAAAAGATGATAACAAATAAATTAAATATAATGGGGTGGAAAAAATGAGCAATGAAATTAGTAGGATAAAAGCAAAGATTGTTCCATTATTAAAAAAAAATAATGTAAAGAAAGCTGGAATATTTGGTTCATATTCAATAGGAAAACAAAAAAAAAATAGCGATGTTGATATTCTTATAGAGTTTAATGGAAGTTTGTTAGACTTAATAGGATTGGAAATTGAACTTCAAAAGATTCTAAAGAAAAAAGTTGATTTGCTAACCTATAGAAGCATTAATCCTTTATTAAAAAAGAGAATATTAAATGAAGAGGTAAGAATAATATGACTAAAGAATCGTCCATATTCTTAGAACATATCTTAAGAAGTATAAATAAAATAGATTTATCTTTAAAAGATATTCAGAAAAAGAATTTTTTAAAAAATGAAGATTTAAGTGATGCTATAATCAGAAGATTAGAGATTATAGGTGAAGCAACAAAAAATATCCCCTTATCTTTCAGAGAAAAATATCTAAATATTGAATGGCAGAAAATTGCTGGATTAAGAGATAAATTAATTCATCATTATTTTGGGGTTGATTTAGAATCAATTTGGAAAGTTATTAAAGATGACTTGCCCAAGTTAAAACAAGATATAAAAGAAATATTAAAAAATACAAAATAAATGATAAAGATATAAAATGGGAAACAAAAAAAGAGGAAAAGATCTTGGAAAGATAAAAGGGTTTGCTATTCAGTTTTTACCTTATTCTGAAATAAGGGATTTGGATAGCGACGATAGAATTCGCAAAATTCTTGGAATTGTTTTGGGGGATAATATTTTGATTCTGCAGGGAAGATTGACTTCTGAAGAAGAAGCTCGGCTTATTGGAGACACGATGGCAATGATTGACCATATTAAAAATTTTAGAGGAATAGAACTTGCAGTTATTTCTGGATATGGGAATGATAATTTCTGGAGAAAAATGGCGAAAGGTTTTGCAAATGTCCTTGCTGGAGGAGATATGAGTTCAATAACTATTATTGGCCCTGCGACAATTGTTAAAGAAATAAAAAGAAATCCAAAGAAAATTGAACTTCTGTTAAATAAATGATTTTATTTGGTTAAAGAGAACTTTGCAAAATTCTCATGAAGAGCACTTTGAAAATTCCTTCGAAAAGAAGAAATAAGAATTATTCAAACTTCTCTAAAGAGAAATTAGCAAAA
>CAYHMF010000027.1:0-4511 GCA_964357655.1 Candidatus Woesearchaeota archaeon
AACAAGTTTAAAGTTTGCAAAATTAAGAAATCAGGCTATTTTTGCAAACTTCTCTTAAGAGAATTGCTACTGAATTAAAAAAAAGGGGCGAAATGTATTCCCCCTATTGAGGGTTCTTTTTGGGAATCTCTTGGGGGAGAATTAAAAGGTTTAGCAAAAAAAATTAGAAGCGAAATTGAGAAATAGTTATTTCTTCGCAATTTTCCACATAAGTTCAAAGTAATTTTTGTAGCCTTCTGTGATTGCTTTGTTTTGTATAACTATTGCGACGGGGTTTTCTGCCCATAAAATGATTGCAGTTTTGTCTCCGTAGATATTTACTGAGACTGGATTTGAGTATTTTTCAGGAAGATAGCGAATTTCAGCGAGAGGGATTTTTTTTATTTTTTGGTCTTGGGCAATTATCTTCACTTTTATTTTCTTTTGTTTTCTTGCTTTGTCATACCATTTGAAATAAAACTTCAGCACATCATAAGCTTGTGACGATGCACCTAGAATTAAAACTTCTTTATAATTTAATTGATCTTCAAATATTGTCTTCAATCCTTCTTCGCCCTTATAAAAATTTGTCCCCTCTTTCTCTCTTGATTTGCTATATTTTTTTTCAAGAGTTTGCACAAATGGTTCAAGGATATTTTGTTTTTCTTTTATAATATCTAGAATTCTATTTGGGTTTGAAGCTTTGAATAATCGTCGATTGTTTTCCAAAATATATCCGACGAGTCCTTTTTTGATTAGCATTTCTGCAGTGTCATAAACTGTTCTTCTATGGAGGCCGGTTTTTCTTGAAATTATTCCCGCTAAACTTGGTCCGAGGTCTAATAGTGCAATATAAATTTTACTTTCGTTTTCTGTTAATCCTGCTTGTTTGAGTTCTATCATTTTATAATACCGCTTATGTGATTTAAATATCTTATGTTTGTGGTGTGATTTAACCCCACATAAGGTTAAATATTTATTTATTTTAATATTATTAATTAAATAATTGGAGTAAAATAAAAATGACAAAAAACATCGAAAAACAAATCATCGAATTGATTGCTGCTGATAGAATTGATATCCCTACATCAAGCATGTCAGGAAAGCTTAAAAGAATAAAACCGAAATTCGGAAAAGCTATTAATCTTTCAGAGTATGAAAACAACTTTGTTGGAGAAAGAGTTTACGCGAGAGTTGAGGAAAATAATACAGAAAAAGCCCGTGGAATGAAAGAAGGAATAGAAAAATTCTGCGAAAAATATCCTAAAGAAGGAAAAATCCTAAATGGATATATTGCAGAACAAAGAAAAGACAGAGAAATAAATCTGTATTTTGGAGTCAATAAAGGATGTAGATTAACCGACGATGATTACATGTCTGTTATGATGAATTTGGGGTATACAGAATCTTTGGCTAGCAAAACTTTGCCAGGAATCTTGGATTATAGCAGAAGACTTTCAAAGAAAAGACAAGAAGAAAGAAGCGTTTTAATTGGATGAAATGCTTTTCTTTTCTTTCTTATTTTTAATTATAAGAAACTTTTTATCTCAGCAATTTCTTGCAGAATTCTTAATTCGCTCGATGAAAGTAAATCTTTGTTTTTTTTGAAAGTTTTGAATTGCGACGCCGAAATATCTGAGTAGAGAAATTCTTTATCTTTTATTTTTCTTTCAAAGTTTGAACCAGGAATTGAAATTGCAACTTCAAGTCCCTCTCGAGCTTCGCCAACCGATTTATTTTCAGATTGGATATTTTTCACTCTCCCAATTTTTTCTTTTGTGTTATCAATTAGATTTAATCCAGAAATTAATTTTCCTCCTTCTATTCGTACACCAAAAATTGCAGGACTCGTGTTTCTAAAAACATATTGAGGAAGAACTCTTAATTTGCAAATTGTCGTGAGCTCCATTAATCTTTTTTTCTCAATTTCTTTTGCTTTTTCTTGCCTGAATTTTGTCAAGTTCTCAATTAATTTGTAAACAACTTCGTCGGTAATAATTTTTATTTTTGATTGTTTTCCTAATTCTTTTGCGTCTTCTCCGATAGATATATTAAATCCGACGATGATTGCATCAAGTTCATTTATCTCGAGATTTGCTTTTGCCGAAATCACATCAGTTTTGTTAATTTCTCCGATTCCTGCTTTTACAACTGGAATGTTACTTTGTTTCAAAAGAACAAGCAGTGCCTCCAAACTTCCAAGCGAATCTGCTTTTGCGATGATTCCATTTTTTTCCGTCTTTATGCTGTCAGAAATTTCTTTTTTGAACATTTCTTTTATTTTTTCTTTATCTCCGTGATATGCAACAAAAGGCATGCCTGGAGAAATTTCCACTTTCTCTATTAGTTGTATTCGCAATCCCGTCGATGCAGTAACTTTTTCTTTTGGTTTGAATTTTGCGCACAGCGGTTCTATTTCCTCGAGAACTCTTATTTTACTTATTATTGGTTCGCCACCGAAACTTGCAATAGCAATTTCATTATTTTTTGAAAGTTCTCCGTCGTAAAGTATTGCCTCTATGTAATTAGTTGATTTTTCTTTTTTAATTTCTAGCATTATTCCTTTTGCTTCTTTTCCGAGGATGAGCCGATTTGTTAAATATTTTTGACTTAGTCCGCACAGCATCATTATTAATTCCGGAATTCCTTCTTTTGTTCTTGCAGAGCATGGCACCATCGCAATTTTTTTTGTGAAGTCAGTTATGTTATAATATAAGTCAGCATCAAATCCGTAAAAATTTAGAGAACCAATCAAAGTCATGTATTTCTCGTCGAAGATTTGTTTAACATTTTGTGGCTGTGATTCTATTCTGTCTTTTAGAGTTTTTCCGTCGTAACTTTCAGTTGCATATTGTGGATGTCGCCATCCAGAAATATTGTCGATTTTATTTAATGCAATTAAGAAAGGTGTTTTGTTGTGTTTTAGAATTTGAATTACTTCTGCTGTTTGAGGTTTTATGCCTTCGTTTACGTCGACGACGAGAATCGCCAAATCTGCCAAGCTTCCGCCTCTTTTTCTCAAGTTTGTGAATGCGGCGTGGCCCGGAGTGTCGATTAATAAAAATCCCGGAATGTTTAATTTTATTCCTGATTTTTCAATTAGTGGGCAAGATTTTTGAAGTTGTTTCATCGGATAAGATGTGAATGAAATTTTTTGCGTTATTCCTCCAGCCTCACCTTCTTGAACACAGCTCTGTCTAAGACAATCAAGGATAGATGTTTTTCCGTGATCAACATGCCCGCAAACTGTGACTATTGGTTGTCTTATTTTTTGAGTTTCCATAAGGTTATCAAATATAGATTTGTTTTTAAAGATTAACATTCAGAGAAACATATAAAAACCTAAAAAACTATATAACTTTAATAAAATGGTGGAACAAATAATTTACGAAATACCTTTGTTTGTATTTATAGTTTTGGGAATATACGCTATTTATCAGCTTAAGATAGCGAAGGCACATCTTGGGAAAGGCCCGATTGCAGATTCTTACGGATGGCTTATTTGGGCGACAGGATTTTTTTTGTTATGGGCGGTTGACCATATTATGCACGACCTTGTAAATTTTGAACCGTCATTAGGTCACTTTCTTCATTATTATGTTAGTCATATGTTTGTTGTAATCGGAATGGTGTTTATTGTTATTGCAGCGAAAAAAACATTGCAATTTGCATATACTTGGCATGAAAAAGGTGAGGACTAATGGTTCATGTTCCTTTTTATTTAGATATCCCTTTATTCATTTTTGTCATTTTGGCTTTTCTTACTATTTATAAATTGATAAAGGTTAAATCATATTTATCCGAGGGAAAATTAAAAGAATCTTATGTTTGGTTAGTAGTTGTAGCAATTTCATTTTCTTTGTGGGGAGTTGACCATCTTTATCATGACTTGGTTCCATTAGGAGATTTGGAGGTTTTTTTTCATTATGTAGTTAGTCATGGTTTTTTAATGATATCAATTGTAGCATTGTATATTTCTGCGTCCAAACTTGGCAAAGCACATAAAGATTTATTAGGAAAAATTGGAATTTCTACAAAAGCTAAAAGAAAGAGATAAATTTTAACATGATAATTTGGTGCGTCATCTTTCAAAACATATAAAAATACTCCGCTATTTCTGTAATAATGGAAAGGTTTACAATTGAACAGCTTGACGAAAATTATGATTTGGAGCTTGACAAAGTAGTCAAGGAAATAAAATCAAAGAAGGCAAAGCGAGTTTTGTTGCAATTTCCAGATGGTTTGAAGCCGTATGCGACAGCTGTGGTGGATTACCTCGAGTCCAAAACAAACGCAGAATTTTTAATTTGGCTTGAGAGTTGTTATGGGGCGTGTGACACTCCGATAGGATTGGATAATCTCAAAATTGATTTAGTAATTCAGTTTGGACACAATAAGACGATGCCGAGCTTTTGAAGCAAAGACAAAATGATTAAAATAATTAGATTATAACTCTTGATTCAAGAGCGAGGAGAGATTTTGAAGCAAAGACAAAATGATTAAAATAATTAGATTATAACTCTTGATTCAAG
>CAYHMF010000027.1:4611-10626 GCA_964357655.1 Candidatus Woesearchaeota archaeon
AGCGAGGAGAGATTTTGAAGCAAAGCGAATTAACTAATCAAATAAATATAATCATAACTCTTGATTCAAGAGCGAGGAGAGATTTATTCAAACTTTTAATTGTATGAAGACATCCATCAGAATGCCATTTCTCAATCCATAATTTCCTGTGTTGTCGCTAATTTCAAATCTGTCTTTATATGGATACCAATTTATTTGTATATCATACTCTTCTCTTTTATTTGCTTCTCTATGATCTTTCCCAGTATCAAATTTTCCTCCCAACAAAATATTTTCTAATAGTTCAAATTGCCCATTTTCATTAATCTCCCCAGTAATTTTAAAACTTCTATCTTTCATAAAATAAGAAATATTCATTGTTAGACAATCTTTCATAAAGTTTCATCAATAATTCTCTTTAAAAATATTTGTATTCTCCATGTATTCGATACCCAAAGATTTATAATTTAACTAAATTTTTTAAAAATATGACTAAGTATATTGTTGTTGTTGGAGGGGTGCTGTCGGGCGTTGGAAAAGGGGTGGCATCAGCTTCTATCGGAAAAATAATGAAAGAGTATGGTTTGAATGTTACTGCAATTAAAATTGACCCTTACATAAATTGCGATGCTGGGACATTGCGGCCGACAGAACATGGCGAGGTTTGGGTTACCGACGATGGCGGGGAAACAGATTTGGACTTGGGGAATTACGAGAGGTTTCTTGGAATCTCAATTCCTAAAATGAATAACATTACAACAGGACAGGTTTACAAAGAAATAATTGACAAGGAGAGAGAAGGTTATTTTCTTGGGCAGACAGTTCAGCTGATTCCGCATATTACCGACGAGATTAAACGAAGAATAAAAAAAGCAGCAGAAGGTTTTGATATTGCTTTGATTGAAGTTGGAGGAACTGTTGGCGATTACGAGAATATTCCATTTTTGTTTGCGTTGAAAAGTTTGGAGAAAGACATTGGTAGTGAAAATATTATTTATGTTTTAATAACTTATCTTCCTATTCCAGAGCATGTTGGAGAAATGAAGACAAAGCCGACGCAGACAGCGATAAAACTTTTGGGGGAGAGCAATATTGAGCCAGATTTTATTTTGTGCCGAAGCAGAGCTCCGCTCGACGAAGTTAGAAAAAAAAAGATAGAAACTTATGCAAATATAAAATCTGATTATGTTATTTCAGCTCCAGATATTACAGGTAAGTCAGTTGCAAATACTATTTATGCTATTCCACTTAATTTTGAGAGAGAGAATTTAGGAGAGAAAATTTTAGATAAGCTTAAATTAGAAAAAAAGAAATATGCAAATTGGGAAAAGTGGGAGACACTTATCAATCGCATTGCGAATCCTTCTAAGAAAATTAATATAGCGATTATTGGGAAGTATTTTGATATTGGAGATTATCAGTTGGCGGATTCTTACATTTCCATTAACGAAGCGCTTGTGCATGCGGCTGCTCACAACGACGTGAAAATAGAGTTGGAGTTTATTGATTCTAAGAGTATTGAGAAAAATCCTGAAATTTTAAAAGATAGAAATATCGACGGGATAATCATTCCTGGGGGATTTGGTGCGGCAGGTGTTGAAGGAAAAATAAAAGCAATTCAGTATGCAAGAGAAAATGACATTCCATTTTTGGGGCTTTGTCTTGGGTTGCAACTTTCAGTAATAGAATTCGCGAGAAATGTTTGCGGGCTCGAGGGGGCAAATTCTACAGAGATGAATTCAAATACAGAATATCCAGTTATTGATTTTCTTCCGGAACAAAAAGAAATAATGTCTAAAGGCGGGACGATGAGGTTGGGGAAATACAAGGCATTGGTTAGTGGGAGAGTTAGGGAAATTTATGGTTCCGACGAGGTTTACGAACGGCACAGGCACAGATATGAAGTTAATCCAGAGTTTCATAATATTCTTATGGAGAATGGTTTGTCATTGAGTGGGATGAGCGAGGATAAACGGCTTGTGGAGTTTATTGAAATTTCTGGGCACAGATTTTTTGTAGCGACGCAGGCACACCCAGAATTCAAAAGCAGTTTGCTGAATCCCGCACCTTTGTTCAAAGGATTTGTTAAAGCTTGCATTTCTTGAATTTGCTTCAAATCTATAGAACAGATTTGTTAAAGCTTGCATTTCTTGAATTTGCTTCAAATCTATAGAACAGATTTGTTAAAGCTTGCATTGAGCGAATTTATCACAATAATCTTTAAAAACTTCCCCCAAAATTGTTTTATAATGGATAAACTAGAAAAATTAACACAAGATGATTCTGGACGTTTGTATCAAGATGATGGAATAAAACTCTGTCCACGATATGCTATTCCAAAAGGAAAAATAAGAACTCTTGTTGTTCCAAATCCTTGTTTAGATATTTCAAATGTTATTGATGAAATGGCTGAAAGAAAATCAGTTTTTATTCCAGAAGACGCCAATTCTTATGCCGTCTCCGATTTTTCAGGAGATACACAACATTTAAGAAAAAGTGATTTAGAAGGGAATGAGAAATTTTATTCTGTCTTTGCTATTCAATTTTATTATGTGCCCTTCGCCATTGAATAAATTATTTTTTCTTCCTGAACCAATTAATGAGAAATAAAATTCCTATAAAAAATGCAATTCCGGAAATTTGCACAGCCCAAGATAAATAATACCATTCAAAACCTGTTGAAATAAAATTCCACAAAATAAATCCAAGATATATTAATCCCGCGAGGATAAAAGCAATTCCCCCAACAATTTCATATTTCCAAGCGAATATTAAAAAAATTATCAAGATAAATACCGGAATGTTGTGTATAAGCAATCCTGTGAATATTTCCTTAAAACCCGACGCTGATTCAAAAACATCCAGTGACATTAATGCTAAGAAAAATATGAATATAATTGACAGAATTCTTGGCGTCCAATATACAAATTTGCTAACATTCTTTTTCATATTTTTATTAGAGGAAAGGATTATTTAAAATTTTTGGTAATTGGTGGGGAGATTTATTTTTTTGGAGATTTAAAATAATTATTTCTTGTTGCAAATTTTCCAAAGATTGTATCTGGATTTGGATTAGGGTATGGACAGACTTTAACCCAGTCAAAAAGTTCTTCATTAAATAAATCTGAATATCGTCTAGAATATCCAAAATCATCCATAATCTTTTCAAAATTATTTCGAGGATCAATAAAAGCTTCTTCTTGTTTTGCCATATTATAATTATATAAAGATATTATTTAAAGTTTTATTCACTCTATTATAACCAACCCATAAGCAAAGAAACACCGACTAAGAACAATGAAATTCCCGCGATTAAGTGGAGAAGTTTGACGTGTTTGTCTTTCCATCCCGCGACGTCTTCAACTCGCGATACTCCGAAATAAATTATTCCTACAATCGCCAGCATCGGGAGAACGAATATTATGTTATAATAAATTAACCACGGAATTGAATTTAATGTTCCTAATTCTGCAAGAAGTCCTGACGCAACAATGTATGGACCAATTGTGCACGGAAGCAAGAACAATGTGACGAGGAATCCAATTATGAAAGCCCCTTTTGGCGAGGTTATTCCAGAAATTATTTGTTTAACTTTTGGTCTCATGAAGATTGGCATTTCTGTGGCGAAGCCACCTTTTTTGTAGATAAAAAATTCTTTTATGTTTAGTGCACCTAGAATCATCGAGAGTATTGCAAGGCTGTTATAAACAACATTTGAATTTTCTCGAAGGAACAATGCGAATGTGTTGAAAAATTGTATGATGATTATTCCGTAAGCGAGGTAACCGATTAAAACTGCAGAGACAAATGCGAGTCCTGAAAAAAGAACTTTTATTTTATTTTTGGGGTCGTGAATCATGACAGACATTAAAACCATTGCGAGCACTGCGATTGCACAAGGATTTACAGAGTCGGCGAGTGCGAGCAAAGTTATTCTTAAAAATCCAATCATTTTTTCCAAGTTAGGATTGCTATGACGAGTGCGATTAGAACCCCAAAGTCAATAACAACACAATATTTACAATAAGCTTTAATGACAAACTGTTGAAGATAAATAAAATATATTGCAATCATCGAGCCAATAACAATTCCATAATGGATAATTTCTTTTTTGTATCTTCTCGGATTTTTGATATGTGAAAAAGTAACAAGGGTCAAAATTGCAAAACTAACCATTCCTAAATAACCATTGTTTATTTTTCCGAGCAGATTTCCTTCAACTTTTGCGCAAGTGTTTTGAGTATCGCATGGAACTTTTAGAGAAACCAAAGTAGAACTGATAAATGCGATTACAAATATTACTAAAATTGTTTGGTATTTCATTCAACATCCAGTTAATTTTTTTAATTCTTCAAGACTTTGAACTCCAAGATATTGTTCTTCTTCAATAACCCACGTCGGTGTTTTACTTATCTCCGAACATTTTTCTGGTTCATTTGTGCAGTCAATTGCATTCAGGTATTGATAATTCCCCCCAAACATTTCCTTTTGAGTTTCACAAGCATGGCAACCAATTTGCGTATAAAGGATTGAGTTTATTCCAATACATTGAGCTTCGGTTTTAGAAGCTGTTGGCGTCGGCAGATTTATAATAATATAAGCGATTAAAATTACTGTAGCGATTATTGCAAGATTCACCCAATTTTTCTTATTCATAAATACTTATAGGAAAGATTTCTTTTAAAGGTTTTGGAGGAACTAGTTTCAGGATTATTTAACTAAAAAATATATATGTTATGATAATTATATTAAAGTATATGCATTGTTTTAAAATTAATTGTTTTAGATTTTTAATGTCTAATAGAATTTATTTTGGAATGACGAATCCGGTGTTTCAAATTATTTCAGAATTTAAAAAAAAGGGGTGGGGGTTGTACCAGTTTGAAAAAAATGAATATGGCGTTAGAAATTTAAACGAGATAATTAGAAGAGGAAGAACAAAGAATTCATTAGAATTAAATCAAAACTATGCAATTTACCCCTTGGTTAAAGAGGATAAAAATACTTTGAAAATAAGGGAAGCCATAAAAGATGCATTCAATCCCCCATGTTATATTGAATTTTCTTTAAAAGAATTATCTACTTATCAACAAAAAATAGTTTTTCCACATAATTTTTTAGTTCATCCGTTAGATTCAATTAAATTTGATGGAAATTTGATATTGGTTATTGATAAAAAACTTTACCCAAAAGGAATGGACCCAAGACCAGAAATAGAAAATCCAGAAATTCAAATAGAATTTGATTGTATCTCAGAACAAATAAAGTGTTGCGTAAATAGATACAGAACTCTGGACGAAACTTTATTTAATGGTTTAGACGATATACCCCCTAAGAAAATTTGCTAAAATGTTTAAAAATAAATAAGTGTTTTGACAATTTAGCCTAATGTGTTATGACGGATTGGTTTAAAATCTTCTGGATAATTTGGGGCATTGTTAAAATAAGTTAATAATCCTGCGTCGTCAAAACTAGCTATATGATATTCTCCATAGGCTGTTCCTTGTCTAACATAAACTTCAGCAATTAATCTATTAATTAAAGGAAATTTATTTCTAATACTTAAAATGCGATAGTTTAATGTTTCAAAAATTCCATATTCTTTTTTCATTTTATTAAAAATAAATTTTAATCAATAATCAGGCAAATTTTCTCTTGGCGTGTGAGGTTTTGAAATTTCTTTTTTCTTCGGCGTTGCCGAATGTTCTGCTCCTTCGGGGGCTTCTGCCATTTCTCTTTCAGAAACTGAGTTGATCATTTCTTTGAACTTTACGAAATTTTCTGCAAGAATTCTTACACCAGATTTTGTGAACCCGGTATATTTGTCGCTTGCCACGAATTCACGAATTGTAAGCCCTCTCCTTCCACCAAAATCATCCACTCTAATAATAATTTCTGTTGTGTCGTTTTTATTTATTTTTCCTATATCTTTTTCCATAGTTTTTATAATAAAAAGTATTTTATAAGCTTTTAGGTAAAACTGAGCGTGTCTAAAAAATAATTCTAAAAAGTAGGTTCACCTCAAATAGTCAACTA
>CAYHMF010000028.1:0-2373 GCA_964357655.1 Candidatus Woesearchaeota archaeon
CTGCCGGGTGGTTTTCTGATTTATTCAAACAAAATAATAAAATAACTGGAAATGTGATAAGCATTACAGATGGTTTGGTTGCTTATTATAATTTTGATAACAATGTTGCCGATGGTTCTGGAAATGGGAATAACGGAATTATTTATGGTGGGGCAACATTCACGACAGGAGTTTTAGGGCAAGCAATTAAGTTAGATGGAGTAGATGATTATGTTAGATATTCTTCTACTTACTATAATAAGTATAATTCTTTAACATTAACTGGATGGATTAAAGCTCCTCAACAGAAAAGTAAAAGAATTTATCATGAAGGAAGTAATTCATACATGCCTATTGCAGGGGTGATGTGCGATTGGGTAACCGGAAGTGGGCTTGCCTTTAGAACACAGGATTCAGATTGGGATCCTCGGGCAAGTGTAGTTTCAAATTCTCAGAAAGTTTGTGATAATAACTGGAGACATATTGCAGTTACAGATAATAACGGAGACGTAAAGATTTATATTGATGGAAATTTGGATACTATTTATAATTATTCAAGAGGTACAAATAAATTTTCTTGGTTAAACAGAGGAGGATTTGGGGCATTTATTAGGGGAGATGTCAATGGATTTTTTAATGGAACTATAGACGAATTCGCAATTTACAACAGGGCTTTATCAGCATCAGAAATTTTTAGTTTGTATAATATTACACAAGTTACTCCCCCAACAAATACAACAAATACAACAACATGTACAGACAGCGACGGAGGATTAAATTATTATTTGAAGGGAGGGGTGAGCAAAGCAGGTTGGGAGAGTATTTCTGATTTTTGTGTGAATGCTACTAAATTGTCCGAGTCTCTTTGCAATAATGATGGCAATCCCGCATATGCTCAATATATTTGTCCAAATGGATGTTCAAATGGAGTTTGTTTACAACCAACAAATACAACAA
This sequence comes from Candidatus Woesearchaeota archaeon, assembly GCA_964357655.1. GTDB lineage: Archaea > Nanobdellota > Nanobdellia > Pacearchaeales > GW2011-AR1 > CAYHMF01. The sequence goes on from CAYHMF010000028.1 coordinate 937, forward strand.
ATACAACAACATGTACAGACAGCGACGGAGGATTAAATTATTATCTGAGAGGTTACACTAATTATAGCGGGGGTGTTTATTTTGATACTTGTTATGGAGGAAGTTCTACTGGTTTAGTTGAAATGTATTGCAGTGGAGGAAAAAATGCCACTCAAATATATTCTTGTCCAAACGGATGTTCAGATGGAGCGTGCTTGCAATTACCCAATTCTAATGGATGCAATTATACATTAAAAGCAAAAGTAACTTATGATTCTTCTGATGTTAAAAATAAAACCACAATTTTAAAATATACTAATAATTCTTGGTTAGAGGTTTGTGTTGATAAAAGGGTTGGAGATACTTGTTATATAGATAACTTAAAGATTCTTATTGAAAATATAAATTATATTTCTGGAGGAACAGAATCTGTCAATTTATTCACTTCTACTAATGGGAGCAAATTTGATTATAAAATACTTCAGAATGGAACTAAAGTAATTATAAATAATCCTCGAATGACTTTCTATGAAAAATTTAATGGAAATAGTTTGGATGATTATTCTGTTGCTAGTTTAGGAACTTCTTGTCAAAATCAAGTTAATCAAACATCTACATTAGAAGTTTTTGCATCTGGAGAATCTGCGGCAGGGGTTGATCCTAATATGAAAATAAGAATTAATGGGCAAGAAATTGCAAGTGTTTTTGTAAATACTTCTGGATGGAATAGCTATAACTTTAATTATAATGGGGAGATAAAAAAAGTTGATGTGGCTTTTACGAATGATGGGTGGATGCCTTTAGTCTATGATAGAAATCTTTATGTTAGTTATATAAAAGTTAATGGGGTAAAAATTTCTGCAGGGAGTAGTGGAGTTCTTTATGATAAGGGTAGCGGAAATTCAGCATATGACGGACTTAGTGTTGTCAATGGAAGTGCATGGATGTATTGGGCAGGGGCTTTGAGGTTTACTATTTAAGGAATCCTCTTTGGCAACCAAAGAGTTTTAACTTCTTCAGCATTTATTTTTTTAATTTCTGGTTTTTCTAATATTTGCACTTCTTTTTTAGTTTCAATTTCTAGAATTTTTTGAAGTTCTAACAAATCTTTTTCTTCTGCTTTTTGCCTTGGAGAATCTAAATTTTCATTTTTATAAACAGGAAGAACATTAATTACTTCATGCCCCATTATGTTTGAGTTTTCTATTAAAATGTCTTTTGAGTTTAGTTTTGATTTAAGGTGTTCTCCAATCATTCTCGCTTTTTCAGAAATATCTTTTGAAATTTTATCAGAAGATTCAATATGCTCTTTTGGAATTATTATTACATGCCCTTTTGATGCAGGATTTAATTCAAGAACTGCTGAAGCATTTGAATCATCATAAATTTTTACAGAAGGAATTTTTCCGTCGGCAATTGAGCAAAAAACACATTTTTGTGGGTTCTCGTCGGACATCG
>CAYHMF010000028.1:2473-10221 GCA_964357655.1 Candidatus Woesearchaeota archaeon
TAAGAAATTCTTCGAGTTGGGCGTTGTTCATTGATTGGATATTTGTTTTAAGTTGATTTTTATTTGGAATATCCAACTGGTCAATTTGGGAAAGAAGTTGTTCTTTGATATTTTGAGATTGTTTTGAGGTTAACATTTAAGCGATTTTTCTCAAATCAATTACTTGAGTTGATTGAACATCCTTGATTTTTTGAAGTTGTTTTTCAATTTTGTCGAGTTCTTTTTCTTCGGGCCATTCAAAGAAAGCGATTACTGCAACCAATCCAAATGCAATCGGCTCTTCTTCGTATACTCTGTTCAAGCCACCATTTTTTTTCACCAATGTTTTAGCAGTTTCTTTTATTTTTTTTAAATCAACATTTGGAGATGTTGGCATTATTTTTATTTTTACTCCCATTATTCCGGCCATAAAATATACTCATAAAGAAGGTTTATAAATTTTGGTGTACAAAATTTACATCACCCAAAATGACTCTGAGGAGTCTAAATATTTTGGGAGTTAAGTTTTGTGAGAATTGGGTTTTGTCGAAAATCTTAATTTATTATTTAAGCAAATTTACTCTCCTCGCATTCGCTCGTCGTGAATTGTTAATTATTAAAGCGAGCAACTCTCTGTGATTAGGAGCTTTATTAATCTGCGAACAAAAGTGAGCAGTAAATTTCCCTCGGAGAAAAATTTTAAATGAGAGATGTCGCGATAACTTGACAATATCTTAATCTAAAGTTTCACCATTAAATTTATTAAGTATATTTTCTTTTTAAGTTTATGATAAAAGGGGCGGGGAAATTCACATTTTTATTAGTTTTGTTATTTTTGATTATTCCATTTGTTTTTGCTGGTTCTGTCGACAACGAAATTCAAAAAATAGCGCATTATTCTGAGCAGTATGAAACAGGAAATATAAATTATGTTCAATTAATGGTTTATCTTAGTTCTGTTAGAAATAATTTAAATCAGGAACTTGGTGCTGTTAGCAAAAACGAGGGAGGTTTATTGAAGCAAGACCAAATAAAAAATGTTTTAGGAAAACCAGAAGAGGAAACAAAATGGGTTTGGGTTGAAGGAGAGGAACGCGAAACCAAACTTGACGAGCCTGTTCCTGTATGGAGAAGAATTGTTTTTGATGGTAAAAAAATAAGAATAATGATGAACGCACATCCGTCAATATTCAAAAAATGCGAGGGTGAATACGGAAAGTATGGGGGAAATTTAAGAAAGTATAAAGAAGATTATAAAGCAAAACATGAAACTGATTTTGGAGATTTGCCAGAAGAAGAAAAAACAAAGATAGTGGAAGAATTTAATCAAAAGAGTGAAACTGACTGCGAAAAATTTCTTGTATACCGACTTAACTTTCAAACAGAATTTAAAAAACCAGCAGAGCAATTAGACATTCTTGGAAAAATAAATGATATCAAATTGCTCGCCGAAGATTATAATGCGGATTCTTCGAAAACAAATGCAGAAATTCTTGCGAAAGAAAGTGTAAATGCAGAAAAACTTTTTGAATCATATTTTAAAAGAAATCCTGGAAATTGCGAGGACATTATGAAGGAATTATTCGGAGCAGAGAACCAAAGAGATTTACAAAAAATGATGGTTAATGAAGTGGATTTTTACAGCGGGGAAAATTTTGAAGCAATCATGAGAATTGAAATGTGCGACGATTGTGAATGGAACTGGGTTAATCTTAATATGTGGATTGAAGGAAGGGGGAAAGGGTTTGAACAACCTAAAGATATGGGCGAAGATTTTGGTTCAAAAGAAATGTATCAGAGATTTAGCCAAGAGGAATTTAAAACCAAAACTGGAGAGTTGATAGAAGAAATTAAAAAATATCTTGGAGAAGAAAATTACAAATCTGCGTATTCGTCGTCGTCAAAACTTAGAATTATGACAGATGCATGGAATGAAAAATCAAATAATGTCTGGGAGCAAGTTGATAAGGATTTTGTGTCAAGAGAAAAAAGCATGACCGAAGAAGAGCGACAGAAATACTGGAATAATTACGGGTGGATTAAAGACGAGCAAGAAAAAAGAAAATTGGAAAAAGAATTAAGAAAAAATAATTTCGAGGAAAGAAAAAACTTTTACAATACTTTGTTTGCAGGTTTTGACAAAAAGGAATTTTATTTTGAACAAGTAGAGTTTGAAAAAAGATTGATTGAAAATTTCATGGAACAGGGAGAAGAAATTTGCAATAATTTTGAAGATGATAATAAAGATGGAAAATCAGATTGTGGGGATGAACAGTGCGGAGGAAAAATTTGCGGTAAAACAGAAATGGAAATTGTCGTCGACAACGGCACAATAAAAGAGGAGAGAAATTTATATTGTATTTCAGGTTATTGCCAACTAAAAGAAGAGAAAGAGGAAATAAAAGAGGCTGTTTGCGGGGACCATGTTTGCGAAGGAAATGAAAGCATTGTAAGTTGTGTAGAGGATTGTTCTGCGTGTCAGAAGTATGATGCATTAGAATGCTCTGGAACTGTTGTGTTCGGAGGAGAAGATGCGAATGGCTGTCCATTAGAACCCATTTGCGTCGAGGAAGATAAATCGTGCAACATGACTGAAGATTGCACGCAGCCATTATGCGGGATTGCAGAATGCATAGAAGGAATGTGCCAAACAACAGGATTGGCAGAATGCAGAGAGCCTGATTGTATAGATGGTGAAGAGAAAATTCAAAATTGCGAAGATGGTTCAAAGGTTGTGTCTGAAATTTGTGAAAGCGGATTATGGACAGAAACAGAATATAAATGTGAAGACGGAATTATAAAGAGAAATGTTTCTCAACCTGATGAAAGAGAAGAAAGTGGCTCTGGCAGTGAATGTTTAGTGAGAGAAGATTGTGGAGGGGAAAATGATGTTTGTAGTAATGGTTGGTGTGTGACAATTCCTCAGGCAGTCATAACAGAACCTGAATTGGAGGAACCAGAATTTGTTGGAGAAAATATTGAGGTGGTTCAAGAAGAAACTTCTGAACTAATTGTCGAGGAAGAAACAGAAAAAGTAACGGAAGAAAGTGGAGAAGTTACTGGTAATTTTATATTTAATTTTTTTAGAACAATTGCAGGAGGAATAACTGGCAAAGTTGTTGATGAAGGAAATGCAGAAGATAGTCCTCCTTTAGAATCTCAATCCGAATCTGGTTTTGAAGGATCAACTCCGACAGAAACATCGCCAAGTGAATCGTCTTCAGATAACTGCCCCGACGCTGGCTCGCCTCCCGAAGTTCAAAATAATTGTTGGTATGAAAAAAGAGTCGACGACAAAGGATGCGTAAGTGGTTATGATGTAAAATGCAATGAAGGTGACCAAAAAGATAACGAATTTAGAAATGATCAGGACGAAGAAAATCGGGAAAAGAAAAATGAAGGGCCTTCAAAAGAAGATTGCGACCAAAGATGTGGAAGAGAATGCAATGACAGATTAATTAAACCCTGCACTGAAAAATGCATACGTGATTCTGGTTGTTTAAATGAGGATAGTTGCGACGGAAAAATCGAAGAGTGCGAAACACAATGCAAGACTGAAAAAGATATTAGCAGTTGTGTTACAGAGTGCAACGAAAAATGTTTGAAAGGAGAAAATACTTGGGAAAATCCAGAATGGGAAAAATCAAAAGAACAAATGGGGGTATTTTCTGCCGGAGGTTCATGCAGAACTAATTCTGAGCAAGGAAAAGGAACAGAAGGACATATTTGGTTAAATGGATGGGGAAAACCTTTTGATGATATTCAACAATTGAAGCAAAAATATTACATGGGTGGAGATGCAGAATGGTGCAAGTGGGATTTGGAAAATTTACAAAAAGAAAGAAAAGAAATTGAAAATGGATTTAATCAAGAATTTATAGAATGGTTTTTTGACAAATACATGACCAACAATGCAGAAGATTGGGAGCAACAGACATCTGGAATGTTTGAAATGTATTGGAGAGTCGTCGAGAACCAGATGCAAACTATTCAGAGAATGCAATGCATGGGAGTCAAAGAACTTCAAGAATATAATTTAATAAATTTCAGTTATGAAACAGAATATGGAAGCATAGAGTATTGGGAAGAATTAAAAGAAATGGATTCAGAGGATGTTAATTGGGGAGGGCCTATTAAAGAAAAGACAGGAGAAAAGATAAAAGTTATCTCGCCTTACATGAAAGTTTGGATATTCCCTCCTAAAGAATTCATCAAGTTTGAAATGCAAAAATCAATGAAAAATCATGAATTTCCAGGACCATCTGAAGAGAAAATGGAAAGAGAAAATGAAGAAGGTCCGACAGAAGAAGAGAAAGCAATGATAAAACAAGACAAAGAAATAATGTCGACGATAAGGGCGATTGCAGGAAAGTACGAAGGGAACCTGAAAGTAGATGTTAGTTTTGTTGATTTAGAAACAGGAGAGGTTGTGTTTAATATTTTCGCACAGATTAATGAAGAAGATATTTTGAAAATGAAACCCTCGCTTCCAGAAGAAACAGAAGAAGATGTAACAATAAAAGTTGATTTTGAAAAAGTTTATGAGTTGATTATGATTGGGGAAAAAGACATGGGCGGTGAACGAATAGAATATCCTCCGTGGGAAAAACAGCAATTCAGACCAATTGGAAAAGTGAAAGAAATTGCAAACGGGGTTAAAATGTTTTTCAAAGTTAGGAGTATAATAAATTCTGCAGAAATTTCTCCTGAATCAGCAAAAGAAGATGTGGATAAAATTTTTGGAACATTCTTTAAAACAATGTTAAAAGGCGGACCTGGTGATGGAGAACAGCAAGAAGAAAGTGGAGAAAAAATTGAGCAAGAAAATTCTGAGATAAAAAATTGATTGTGATATTCAAAACCAATATATATTGTTAAGTTAGAGGGGGTTAAGAACATAAAAAAATTTAATTCTTTTTCTTGTGTTTTCTTAGATTTGTTCCAATAGTAAAAATAAAAGGAGATATGGATATTTGGAGAGAAAGATTTATATATCTCCCTTTATTATATTAACTATGAAAAAAGCTACAAGTATAAAGATTGAGCCAGAACTTTTGAAAGAATTAAAAAAATATTGTATAGACCACGATATAACATTAACTGCTCAACTTGAAAAATTAATTAAACTCCTATTAAAGAAAAATGATACAAGAAGGAATATATGACCCAAGAAACAGGGTTAATGACTTAACAGGCAAGGAATGGCTACAATTAACTAAAAGTGTCTGGGTTAGCGAGAGATGTGCAGAAGACAAAGAAGCATTTAAACATCCCGCTCCTTTTTTAATAAAAGATATTCAAAAATTAATAAGATTATTTACTAAAAAAGATATGGTTGTTTTAGACCCCTTTATAGGTTCTGGCACTACTTTAATTGCTTCTGCATTTGAAAACAGAAAAGCGATAGGAATAGATTTAAGCAAAAAATACTGCAAACTCGCAGAAGACAGATTAAAGAAATTAAAAATAAAAAAGAACGGCAGGATAAAAATAATTTGTGGCAATTCACTTAAAAAAATTCCTAAATTAGATAAAATAGACTATTGTGTAACCTCGCCCCCCTATCATAATATTTTAAGAAATAAGGGTATGGGGATAAGGGCAGATGGTAGCCAGAGAAGGCAGGGAGTAGAGTATTATTCAGAAGACCCAGAAGATGTTGGAAATCAAAAATCCTATAAAGACTTTTTAGTTTTATTTGGAAAAATTATGAAAGAAGTTTATAAAAGATTAAGAGAAGGAAAACACTGCTCTGTAATAATAAGTGATTTTACAATAAAGAAAAAAGAAACAAATGCTCATGGACACATTATAGATTTAATGCAGAAAATAGGTTTTGAATTATCTGGTGTTGTTGTTTTATCTCAAAACAGCAAACCCCTATATCCTTTTGGTTATCCTTATGCTTACAAGATAAATCACCATCACCAATATATTTTAAATTTTAGGAAAGTTTAGTCTGTATTCCTTCTTTTATTTTTAATGTTTCAGAAAAAATAACATTAAATTCATCTTCGTTAATATTCCTCTTTTTTGATAACTTTTCCAATTCTTCATAATAAGCAACTCTCCATTTATCAAAAGCAAAAGTTTCCTTAAACATAGGTTCTTTTATTTTTCTGTTAAGAAGTTTTGCTCTTTCTTTAGGAATTAAAATCATTTTTTTAGTATTCTTTCTGTCTGGTAGATTAGAGCCTCTTTCCAAAGCAGAAGTTATAGAAGTGGAATTTTCAACTTCAAAAGCAGAATATATTTTATTTCCTTTAAACCATAGAACATCTATTTTTTCTACTCTGTCTTTTCCATCAAAATCAAAATCAATCCTACTCTCACAAATATTTTTTAGTTCTTCATCTCTGCCTTTGTCAGGACACCAGACTTTATACCCAAAATTCTTGCCTATTTGTGCTAAAATTTTTATCATAACTAAATGTTTGCTCTCATCTCTTTTGAATGTGTCTTTTAACATCCAAGTTCCATCTTTTTGTTTTACCCCATATTCTTTTATTAAATGATTAATGCTACTATAATCTGGAGTGTAAGAATTTGGAAATTTAATAAATAATGTTTGTAAAATATCATCATAAGAAATTTTAATTTTATTATGAAATGTCTCAATTATAGCATTTTCTACTCTGTCAGACAAAGGATTTTCTAATTTATGTTTTTTCTTTTCTTCTTCACTAAACCACCATCTCTCACCTTTTCTTACATTTTCTTCATCTGCTTCAACTAAAATAAATTCTTTATTTAATCTTTTTTTGAGTATGTTTGCTATATCATCCTCATTCGTTTCTAAAAATTGTCCATATTTATAGAGTTCCATATAAACTCCATTAATAATATGTGTCATTTCTGTTGGCTGTCCTCTTTTAATTAAAACTTCTTTTGCAGAATTAACAACAAGTTTTTCAAAACCTTCTCTGTTTAATCCTTCAATCTTCTTTTCTTCTTTTGTTGGCTTTCTAAATCTTAAATAAAAATCACTTATTGCAGTTCCCCACGGATTCGCAACTCCACTTTCAGAGGCTCTTTTGTTCTGCTGGAATAAAACTTTTTCAAGAACAAAACCGCCATTAACACAGGATTTTATAATTGAGTTAAATATTCTCGGCTCTGAATTATGAAAAGTTACAATCATATATCTATTTGCTTTCAAAACCTTATTTATCTCTGAAAATGCCTTATACAACATTCTGTCATAATAAGTAAAATCTCTTGTTTTATCAAGAGTTATTTCTTCATTATAAGGAATATCAAAATCTTTATTTTGTTCTTTTCCTTTTAGCCAGACAGCCCAGAGAGAACTTAAATCAAAATACTTTATTAATCCCCCATAAGGGGGGTCTGTAAGCACAAAATCCACACTTTCAGGAGGAATATATTTAGAGAGTTCAATACTATTCTTTTTCATAATCAATAAAGTTTTATCATTATCTCTTAAATCCTCAAAATTTTTAGCAAATTTTGTTTTATTTCCTATTAACTTATTTGAGTTTTCTTTTGCTTTGATAACTCCTTGTTTATCTTCAACTGCTCTTTCAAATAAGAGAAATGGGTTTTGTTCAAGATGTCTTTTAGGAAATAAATAAGCAGGTCTTCCCCAACTCCCACTATCAGGTCTCTGGCTTTTTTCCCTTCTTGCAGAAACCATTTTTGTGCATAAATGCAACATAGAAATAAAAGCAAATTTAAAGAACTCTTTTATTTTTTTATCTTCTATTTTGTTAATCCTATCAAACATATAAGCAAGAGCATATAAATTTCTT
>CAYHMF010000029.1:0-10205 GCA_964357655.1 Candidatus Woesearchaeota archaeon
ATTTTGATTTTACCAAATTAAAATAGGGGGTGACATATGTCTGGTGTGAGCACATTGTTATTTTGTAATAGCAATCAAATTGTCTAAATTTATGACATTTACAAAACCTTTTTTAACCCGTTTATCATAATCTAATTATGAAAGAGTTGGTGATTAAAATACTTAAGAATGCTTTGAAAAAAAAGAGCGTCGTGATGAATGACGAAGAGATAGAAAAATTTCTTGAAGTCCCGCCATCTCCAGAAATGGGGGATTATGCCTTTCCGTGTTTTGCGTTGGCAAAACAATTGAAGGACGAACCGCATCAAATAGCGCTTGAAGTAAGAGAAGCAATTGGAAGTTATCTGGAAACAGAATTTGAAGACATAAATACAAATGGACCTTATGTAAATTTCTTTTTCAACAGAAAAAATCTTGCGAGAAAAGTTGTATGGGATGTGATAACGCAAAAATCAAAATATGGAATGGGGAAAATCGGAACAGGGAAAAAAATTTTGGTTGAATTTTCTTCCCCCAATATCGCAAAACCTTTTGGCGTCGGACATTTAAGATCAACGATAATCGGGAACTCAATAGCAAACATATGCGAGTTTCAAGGATTCAAAACTGTGAGAGTGAATTATTTTGGGGATTGGGGGACTCAGTTTGGAAAACTTCTTTTAGGTTATGACAAATTTGGAAGCGAAAAAAAATTGCAGAAAAATCCCATCAAACATCTTTTAGAAATATATGTTAAAGCCAATAAAGAATCTTATGAACAAGAAGCAAGAGACTGGTTCAAAAAATTAGAGACAAGAGATAAAAAATCTTTGATGCTCTGGAAAAATTTTAGAGATTTGAGTTTGGAAGAATTTGAAAAATTATATAATTTGCTCGGAATTAAATTTGATGTTTACGACGGAGAATCTAAGTATAACTTAAAAACTAAACAAATTATCAAAGAGCTTCAGGATAAAAAATTATTAAAAGAAAGTCAGGGCGCGCTTGTTGTCAATTTGGAAGCATATAAATTAGGAACATCTTTGATACAGAAAAGCGACGGGGCAACTCTTTACGCGACGAGAGACATTGCCACAGCAATTTCAAGACACGATAAATACAAATGCGAGAGGATGATTTATTCTGCAGGACAAGAGCAAAAACTTCATTTCGAGCAATTTTTCAAAATTTTGGAATTAATGGGATACAAATGGGCGAAAAATTGCATTCATATAGACCACGGACTTTATTTGGACAAAAGTGGAAAAAAATTTGCAACAAGAAAAGGAAACATTGTTTTCATGGAAGACATTATTGATAAAACAAAATCTTTGGCAAAAAAAGAAATCCAAAAAAGATTCCCAAAACTTTCAAAAAAAGAATTAGAAAAAAGATCCTTGAAGGTAGCTCTTGCCGCGATATTTTACGGGGACTTAAAAAATAATAGAACAAACAATATTGTTTTCGATATTAACAGATTTGTTTCTTTTGAGGGAGACACTGGTCCGTATATTCAATATAGTTACGCGAGGGCGACTTCTATTTTGAAAAAAACAAAAAATAAAGATAAATTCCAAGTTTATAATCTTGATGCAAAAGAATTAGAGTTAGTGAAAAAACTTTTGGAATTCCCAGATATAGCGTCGGAAGCTTATAGAAATCTAAGCCCAGCCGTGATTGCCCACTATTGTCAACAACTATCAAAATTATTCAACGAATTTTATCATGCGTGTCCAGTCATCGGCTCTGAACAAGAAGCTTTTAGATTAGCTCTCGTCGAAGCATTCAGACAAATAACCAAAAATGCGACAAATTTATTGGGAATTTCTCTTTTAGAAGAAATGTAAAAAACTTTATATAGTAAGAATTATTAATTTAATTATAAAAGGAGGTATGAAGATGGCACAAATCAAAAAACTTAATGTTTCTTTTTTCGTGATGTTGCAAAAAGATTTGACGACGACAAGTGAACTTATTCGGGCGCGCCAAGACGAAAAACAAGCTCTTTTGGATGAATTCATTCAAGAAACCAAGAGATACTTTTTTGGAAAAATTTCTCAAAAAGCGTTAGTTTCTTCAGTGGTTAAAACTAATAAAGAACTGAAAAGGCTGGACAACTCAATAAGAGATGCTATTTCAAAAGCCAAAAGACTTTCAGATAGAGAAAGAGTTTCGATATCTAATCAATCACCTGTAGTTTTTAAGGCAACTTTGTCAGGGGTAGTTGGAGGAAATAAAAAAGCAGGGAAAAAGAAATCCAAGAAAAAAGCGAAAAAGAAAAAATAATTTTTTAATTTTTTAAATTAATTTTTTCTGAAGAATTTTTAAATGAGCGTTTTCTTATTTTTATATGTTAGAAATATATTTTGAAAGTTATGGTTGCACTGCAAACCACAATTCGACAGAGATCATGAAAGGCTTGGTTAAACAAGCTGGGCTGAACATTACATCAAATCTCAAACTGGCAGATTTGATTGTTATTAATTCTTGCATTGTAAAAGAACCAACAGAAGAAAAAATTCGGAGAAAAATAACTGAATTGCTCAAACAAGGCAAAAAAATCATTCTTGCCGGTTGCATGCCCAGAATAAATTACAAAAAATTACAAGAATCAAATCTATTTCTTTTAGGAATTAATCACGCAAAAGATATCGTGAAATTAATACAAGACATCCAAGAGGATAATTATGATTCTCAAAAATATATCGACGACAAACACGAAATAAAAATAAACCTCCCAAAAATTTCCAAGGAAAAATTTATCGGAATAAACCAAATTTCCGAGGGCTGTTTGGGAAGTTGTTCTTATTGCATTGTGCGATTAGCGAAAGGGAAACTTTTTTCTTACCCTCAAGAAAAAATAATCCAATCAGTAAAAGATGATGTTGCTGCAGGATGCAGAGAGATTTGGATAACAAGTCAGGATAATGCTTCTTATGGAAATGAAGACGAGGAATATTCTCTTCCAAAATTATTAAAAGAAATTTTAGAGATTAAAGGAAACTTTTTCATTCGAATAGGGATGATGAATCCTAATAATGTTTTGAAAATCCTTCCAGAGTTGATAGAAATTTACAAACATCCGAAAATGTTCAAGTTTTTACACATTCCAATTCAATCCGGAAGCAATAAAATTCTAAAGGCGATGAACAGAAAATACAAGCGAGAAGATGTTCTGAAAATAATAAAAGCGTTCCAGAAAGAAATCCCAAATGTTACAATTTCTTCCGACGTCATTGTTGGTTTTCCTGGAGAAACCGAAAAAGATTTTCAAGATACCTTAGATTTAGTAAAAAAAATGAACCCAGAAATTCTTAATCGCAGTAATTTTTATGAACGTCCGGGAACCCCTGCTGCAAAATTAAAAAAAGTCAACCCAGAAGTTGTTAAAAAGAGAGCAGTTGAATTATCAAAACTTCATCTCGAAATCTGCAATCAAAATCAGCAAAAATGGGAAAATTGGGAAGGCAAAGTTATTGTAAGTCAAAAAGGGTTCGAAAATACTTATCTTGCAAGAAATAATGAATACAAATTATTTGTAGTTCAATCAAAAGACAAAAGTATTTTGGGAAAAACAATCAATGTAAAAGTGAAGAGATTGATGCCACATTATTTAATTAGCGAGGTTACAAAATGAAATTCCTTCAAATCAAAACAAAAAATAGAATTTTCTTAGCACCAATGGAAGAAGTTAATGACGTTGCATTTAGACTTTTGTGCAAAAAAGAAAATTGTGGATTAACTTACACTGGAATGATTAATCCTTTGACAAAACAAAAGATTTTTCTTGACGACAAACCAGCTTTGCAGTTGTTTTGCACAAATGAAAAAGGAATTAAAAAATTTATGAAAAAACACGACGACAAAGTTTCTTTATGGGATTTTAATTTGGGTTGTCCTGCAAAAACAGCGAAAAAACATGGATTCGGAGTTTTTCTTCATGATGATTTAGAAGCAATAGAAAAAATTCTTAAGACGATGAGAGAGTCCACAAAAAAACCAGTAACCATTAAAATAAGAAAATCTCCCCAAACAATAAGAATTCTAAAAATTGCAGAAAAATATTGCGACGCTGTTTGTATTCATCCAAGAACGCAAGCCCAAGGATATTCCGGAGAACCAGATATAAAATTCGCAGAAAAAATAAAAGAATCTATGAAAATCCCAGTTATTTATTCGGGAAATGTTAATGAAAAAAATGCAAAAGAATTACTCAAAAAATTTGATTTTGTAATGATTGGCAGAGAAGCTATTGGAAGGCCTGGCATTTTCGCGAAACTCTCCAACAAAAAAACAAAAACAAGTTTCAAAGATTACTTAAAACTTGCAGAAAAATACCCACTGCCTTTTAGACAAATAAAATTTCAGGCAATGAATTTTACAAAATCAATGAAAGATGCAAAGAAGTTAAGATTGGAAATTTTCAAGGCAAAAACTATTGAAGATTTGAAGAGGATTTATTCTTGATTTTTTCGTAGACGTAACCGATTAGGGCTCCTACACAGAAATACATTAAGGTTCCAAATAATCCAAAAAATAAGAAGAGATTTGAAAAATTTTCTAGCCAAGATGTAGCAACAAATAATCCACTAATAGCAAATATCGGGAAATCAATAAGAATTACAAACATCGAGGTATCCATTTCCGCAGAATAATGTTTGAATATTGCTACAATCAACAAGAATAGGTGGATAATACCAAATGTTATCCCTCCTTTCAACCAATAATGTAAATTCTTCCAGCCCATTTTCTTATTTTATCTGTTTCATCTCATTCCAAGCAAGTTCGAAAAGTTGTTCAAGTGCCTGAGCAAAGAAATCTGTGTTAATCCAAATACCAATATCATAATTAGGATGGAATTTTTCGTCGTCTAAAAGCATAAACATAAGTTGAGTTGAATCAATAACCACAAATCGTGCTTTAATGTTATCCATGTTTCTTACTTCCCCAACTTTTTTAAATTCTTTAGCAAATTTTATATTGTTGTTGTTAATCGGAGCAGCGATTCTAATTTTCACTCCTCGTTTCTTGCATTTTTCAAGACTTGGCAACAATGCTTCAAATTTCCTGTTAAGTCCTTCGGCGGTTGTGACGATAGTAATTGTTTTTTCTGCCTCTCTTATTAACATATCCAAGTGGTTGTATAAATTTTGTCTGCCTCGAAGACTTCCTGACATGTCAGAAGGTTCTGCAAACTTAATTCCTTTTGTAAATAAAGTATTCAATTCCTGAAGAACTTCGTCTTCCTTCAATGTTTCAAGTCGCTGAGTTCTTTCTTTCGCATCTCTCATAAGATTTTTTTTAACTCGTTCAACAACTTCATTCGGTTTCAAAGCCACAAACTTAATTGGCTTCCCAAGTTTCATAATAACAAAACCTTTTTTTTCAAGACTTTCAAGAATGTCGTAAGTTCTGGATCTTGGAACATCCGAAATGTTGCTTAATTCCCCAGCAGTTGAAGTTCCTCTCGAAAGAAGAGCAGTCCAAACTTTCACTTCATAAAGATTCAAATCAAAAATCTTCCTTAGTCTGCCTAAAAATTCTTCTTTAACAATCATTTTATTATATTTTGGTCGGATTTCTTATTTTTAAAGATTGTTGTAATTCAAAAGTCCTGACGCCCTGATATCAATGAATAATAACAATCTCACCTATTTTATCTTTAATTTTAAATTCACACTTCTTTTTAAATCTTTCCTTGGTAGTTGTAACAATATCTAATTTTTCCGAGTTAGTTCTCTCTTTGATAAATGACGCCTGTTTTTCTAGTATTTTTTTGAAATCGTCGTCGACAACAAGATATAATTCTATTTTGTCTTTTTTTTGCAATCCAAGTTTTTTTCTGAATGCTTGAACCTGTCGCGACATTTCACGAGCATAACCTTCAGCTTCTAACTCACTAGTTAACTTAGTATCCAATTCAACAACCAATTCTGTGCTTTTTGAAGTCGGAGATTTAAACTCTACTTTCTTAACATTCAGTTGAGATTTGATTATCTCTTCCAATTCTTTAAAATTCTCCGGGCTTTTCATATAAATAGTTAATTTTGCAAGAGGCCATTTTAATCCAATTTGAAATTTATCTCTACCTGCAAGTCCTTTTTCAATTATCTGCAAAATATTTTCCATTTTCTTTTCCAATTCCACATTAATCATTTTCTCGTTAATTTCTGGCCATGATGAAAGATGGATTGATTCTTCTTTCGCTTTTAATTCTTGCCATATTTTTTCTGTTAGGAATGGAATGATTGGAGCAAATAATTTTAATAAATCTGACATAATTTTTTCCAAAACTCCCGCAACTTCTGAACTTCTTTCTCTTATCATTTTTATATAAGTTCTACTAACATCTTCAACCAAAAATTTTTCTAGTTTCTGAACAACCTCGGGAAAATTAAATTTGTCATAACTTTCTGTAACTTCTTTTATTGTTGAATTAAATCTAGACAGAATCCATTTGTCTTCAATTTTCAATTCGGATTTTTCGTTTTCCAACTGGCTTGTAAAAGTGTGCACATTCGATAAAACTCTGAAAACTTTTTGAATTTCTGTGAATTCTTTCGCGTCAAAACCAAAATCTTCGCCCTTCGAAGTTTTAGCAAAATAATATCTTATGTAATCTCTTCCATGTTCTTTTACAATGTCTTGAGGAGAAATTATATTTCCAACTGATTTAGACATCTTTTTTTTGCCCAGGTCTAAAACCATTCCGTGAACAAGAATATTTTCAAAAGGTTTTTTTCCAAATCTTATTTCAGATAAAATAATTTGAGAATTCCACCAACCTCTTATTTGATCTTTTCCCTCGATGTTTATATTCGCTGGCCAGAATTTTTTGAAAAGTTTATCTTCTTTGGGATAATTTAACGCCGCCCAACTCGAAACTCCTGAATCAAACCAAACATCAAGCACTTCTGGAACCCTTTTCATTTTTCCCCCACAATCGCAATTCCAAATAACGTCATCTATTTCAGGTTTGTGAACTCCCTTAACTTTTTTCTTAGATAATTTTTCTAATTCATTGATTGTTCCGACGACGATTTTTTTATCACAACTATCACACACCCAAATTGGCAATGGAGTTCCCCAATACCTGCTTCTTGAAATTGGCCAATCTGAAATTCCTTTCAACCACGCCTTCATTCTTAATTTCATATATTTAGGAACCCAATTAGTTTCATCACTCGACTTAAGAAGTTTTTTGTGTATTTTATCTATCTTAAAAAACCATTGAGGTACAGAAACCATTAGCAATGCGTTTTTACATCTCCAACATAATGGATAATCATGCGAATATTTGTGCTGATGAACTAAGAAATTATCTTTTTTCAAATCTTCAATTATTTCAGCGTCGACAATTCTGGCTTTTTTTCCCTCGTATTTTCCGGCTTCTTTTGTAAGTGAACCATTCATTTCTACAGGAGAGGGCATATCTATGCCATATTTTTTTCCTACTTCGTAATCTTCTTTACCATGTCCAGGGGCACAATGAACCAATCCACTTCCTTCTTCCAAATTTACAAATCTTGTAGACAGCAAAACCCTGTTCCCCTTCTTTATATTTCTTTTAAGATTTTTTTCCAAAGGATTTTCATACTCAACATTTTCTAATTTTTCTCCCTTGAAAGTTTTTTTAATTGTATACCCTCTTTCGATAGCAGTCATAATTTCTTGAACTTTTTCTTTTGCAATTACCCAGATTTCACTGCCGACTTCAACTTCAGAATAATCTATTTCAGGGTTGACCATTATTCCAGTATTTCCGGGAAGAGTCCACGGAGTTGTAGTCCAAATGATTAAGAATTTATTTTTTTCTTTTTTAATTGGAAATTTAACATAAATGGAATTGTCTTCCTTTTTTTCATATTCTATTTCATTATATGCGACGGCAGTTTCACATCTTGGGCAGATATGCACAGGATATTTTCCAAGATATAACAAACCTTTCTCGTCGGCTTTTTTAAAAGTTTCCCAAATGGCTTCAATATATTCGTCGTCGAGAGTAATGTATGGGTTTTTGAAATCCATCCAAACTCCCAAGTCTTCAAAATCATTGTTCATATCTTCAATAAATTTAGTCGCTAAGTTTTTGCATTTATCTATAAATTTTTTAACGCCGTACTTTTCAATATCTTGTTTGCTTTTGCTTCCAATTTCTTTTTCCACTTGAAATTCAATAGGAACTCCGTGAGTGTCATACCCAATTCTGTCAAAAACATCAAACCCCTGAATTCTTTTGCACCTCATTATGATATCTTTAGAAATTTTGTTCAAAGCATGCCCCATGTGAACATGTCCGTTTGCATAGGGTGGTCCATCCATCATATAAAATGGTTTTCCTTTAGAATTTTTCTTCTTAGATTTTTCATAAATTTTTTTCTGTTTCCAAAAATTAAGTATCTCTTTTTCATCCATACATTTTATTGTTCTTCAACATTTTTAAATCTATTTCAACCTTTTTAGGTTGTCTATTTAAATAATATCTAAAACCTTTTTCTAATGCTTCAACTGCCGATTGGATTATATTTGGGTCAACTCCGATTGTTTCAAACTCCTCGCCGTCATTAAAATAAACAATTGTTCTGACTGAACTTTCTTCTCCTCTGCTTTTAGCGATGTTAACATGAAAATCTTTTAATTTTAAATTTCCAATTTCTTGGTATTGGGTTTTCAATGCCGCTTTTATTGTTTTATATGCAGCGTCCACAGGCCCGCCGTCGACGGTTTCGACTTTTCTAAACAGTTCTCCATTTAATTCATAATTCATTTTGAATGTGCTACGCTCTTTCCCCCTCATATATTTTGTATTGACTTCCCATTCTTCAATTTTACAAAACTCTTCAAGATCCCCAAAATATTTTTCAATCAACAAATATTTCTCTGCTTTTACAGCTCCCATTCTATAGCCTCTTTCTTCTAAACTTTTTAATTCTTCAAACAAACTTTCTATTTTAGATATTGTTTCTGGGTTTGTTTTATTTAGTTCATATCCAAATTCTTTGGCTACAGAAGTCACACATGCTCGCCCACCTAAGGTATTCAAAAGTATTGTTCTCTTGTTTCCAAATTCTTCTGGGATTTCATGCTCATAACTCAATCCTTTCAAAGTTGCGTCGGTGTGAACCCCGCCTTTATGTGCAAATGCAGTATCGCCAACAAATGCTCTGCTTTCTGGGATATCTATTCCAGCAATTCTAAAAATGTCCTCGTTAATTTTTTTTAATAATTTTAAATTAGTGTTTCTTTTGTTCCCCATTTTTTTCATATAGATTGGGAGAAATTCAGACAGATTCAAATTTCCAACTCTTTCTCCAATTCCATTTATTGTTCCTTGAACTTGTCTGGCATATGGCAAACAAGCCAAAGTATTTGCAAGTGCAAGCCCCGAGTCGTCGTGAAAATGAAGTCCCAATTCAAATCGCGTTCCAAAATTTTCCAATCTGTTTTTAGTTTCTTTCACAATCGATTCAGCTTCGTTCGGAAGTGTTCCCCCATTCGTGTCACAAAGAATTAATCTTTCTGCTCCCCCTTTTAATGCCGACGCTAATGTAAAAATAGCATAATTTTTATTGAGCTTAAAACTATCAAAGTAATGTTCTGCGTCATAAAAAACTTTAACATTATTTTTAATCAAGAATGCAGAACTATCTGTGATTCTTTTCAAATTTTCTTGGAGAGTTATTTTTAATTGTTTTTCAACATGTTCTGGATGAGTTTTTCCAAAGATACACGCTATTGATGCGCCACAATCAATTAAGGATTTTAAGTTTCCGTCGTCCTCGACAATTTTATCAATTGATGTAGAACCAAAAGCAACAACCTCGGCATTTTTAGTCGCATTCATGCAAGGTTTAAATGATTCAAAAGTTTCTTTTGATGCAAATGGCCAACCGACTTCAATGTAATCAACCCCGAGGTCGTCAAGTTTTTTGCACACTTTCACTCTGTCGTCGATATTAAAACTTGCTCCTGCTGCCTGTTCTCCTTCTCGAAGCGTGGTGTCATAGATTTCTAAATTATTCATAAGAAATTCCTGGCAAACTTAGAAAGTTTGCCAATTTTAAATAATAATAGCTATGATAGAATCAATTCTTGAAATTCTTCTTGAACTTTTTATAGCCATGACAGATATAGAATTAAGGGGTTTTTAAGTTTATCTCTCGAACTCTTCTATGTGCTCACACCAGACATATGTCACCCCCTATTTTAATTTGGTAAAATCAAAA
>CAYHMF010000030.1:0-9811 GCA_964357655.1 Candidatus Woesearchaeota archaeon
GCATTTCCTTCCATTCTCCACCACGAAACCAAACCATCAATATTTTTCACAGCATCCTCGTCGTCAAATTCCAATTTTCCCATTTCTCTTCCCTGTTTTTCTTTTCCAGATTCAGTCGTAAAAATCGGAGCAACAGAAACACTTTTCACCAAACCTTTATAATTCAAAGTGTATCTTTTCTCTGCAAGCTCTTTCAGATTAACATTATCTTCTTTAATTGTTTCAGTATTAACTCCGTCGGAAACCGCGAACATCAAACCAGAAATTTCTCCAGCCCCTTCATTTCTTTTTACATTAACTTCGAGAGTATCGCCTTTGTCGACGACTTTTGTAACTTCAACATCCAGCGTCGTGCTCGCCAAATCAATTCCTTCTGTTCCCTCGGTAATAAGATTCTTCACAACAACCCAAACAATTCCAACAGCGACAAGAACGACGACAATTAAAATCAAAGTCGTGATAACTTCTGATAGCCCTCTCTTTTTCATAGCTTGTCTAATAATAACTTGTTTATAAAATTTTACAATAAACAATATAAACAAACAAGTTATTTTTAAAGCATGGATGAAACAAAATCTTTCAAAGAACAAAGAATAAGAAAAATAACTCAATTATATTATTCAAGAAAAGATGTTCAAAAAGCAATGTTTGAATTTTCTAAGAACAGGGAAATTTCCCCGAGATATTTCGACGGATTTGGGAAACGCCCTGACTCATTTCAATATCTAAACGACATTTCAGAATTGGCAAAAAAAGGAGCAACTTCTTTCCATTGTTCAGAAGAACTTTGGCAAGACCCAATGAAAATTGTCACAGGAATGTCGCAAGAACAATTGAATGAAATAAGAATCGGATGGGATTTGTTAATTGATATCGATAGTAAATATATAGATTATAGTAAAATTTCAGCGAAAATAATAATCGAGTTCTTGAATTTCCATCAATTAAAAAATATAGGAATTAAATTTAGCGGTTCAAAAGGGTTTCACATTATAATTCCTTGGAAGGCTTTCCCCAAAGAAATTAATGGAGTTGAAACTTCTAAAATGTTTCCCGAATACCCTCGAATAATAACTCAATATATAATAGAAAAAACAAAAGATAAATTAATAGAAAAAATTACAGATTTGTCAAGACCAAACAAATATGTAAAAGATTTTCAGGCTCCAAAAGAAGTTATGCCAGACCTTGTTCTTGTTTCCCCAAGACATTTATTCAGAATGCCATATTCTCTTCATGAAAAAACTTCTTTAGCAAGTGTTGTTTTAAACCCAGACGAATTAGAAAATTTTCAATTAAAAGACGCTGACCCGATGAAAATAAAAATAAAAAATTTTATGCCAGACTCCGAGGAAGGCGAAGCTTCTGAACTTTTGAGAGAAGCGTTTGATTGGTATAATGTTAATAAGCCCAAAGAAGAAAGGGAAAAAACAACAGGGCAGTTTGCCGAATATAAACCAATTCAATTGAAAAATATTTCAGACGAAAATTTTCCTCCGTGCGTCCAAAAAATTTTCCAAGGAATTCCCGACGGGAAAAAAAGAGCAGTGTTTGTTTTGATAAATTTATTTCGAAGCATTGGAATGGACAAAGACGAAATGGAAAAAAGAATTTATGAATGGAATAAAAAAAATAATCCCCCACTAAGAGAAGGTTATATAGTTTCTCAACTTTCTTGGGCTTACAGAAAAAAACCGATAATGCCTCAAAATTGCAAAGAATTTTATCAGGGCTTTGGGGTGTGCCAGCCAGACCAACTCTGCAGATTAATAAAAAATCCCGTCAATTACACGATTAAGAAAAATTTTCAAGGGAATAACAAACAATTCTCCCAAAAAAATAGGGATGACAAATTTTAAAAACAACAAAATACTAGATATTAAATGATAAAGAAGAGGTTTTTATTAAGTGTCGCAATTTTTTTTATATTAGTTTTCCCTTTGACGACGGCAGCAGAAAATAATTCTGGAAATATTGCAATCGATACTTCAGCCACCGACGAGAATACAAAAGTCAATAACGCGTATGCTTGCATAAATAACAAAGTTGCAAATTCTTGTTCAAATTCTTTAGAAGAAAACATTTTCACACTTTTGGCCGTCGATAAATGCGGTGCCGAAATTCTTGCAAGCATGAATCCAAGTAAGTGTTGGCCAACTTCAAGCTGTAGTATTAAATCAACCGCACAAGCAATTTGGGCATTGGACAAGGCAGATTATGCCACTGACGACGCGCAAACTTGGTTAAAAGCTAGAAAGATAGCTACTTCAGATATTGAATGGTATTTGCAAATCGGTAATGGCGCGATGAATTGCGACATAAGTTATTCAGGAAAAAATTTTACAATTTCAATTGGAGAAGATGAAAAAATTAATTCTAATGCCGGTGATTGTTTAAACTTGGCGATGGGAAATTACTGGTTTGAAGTTTCTGAAAGTTGTTTTGGAATCAATATTTCAGTTTCATGCGATAAAGAATTCTGGACAACTCTTGCCTATAAAACTCCAAACTCGCAAGTATTGCATCTTTCTAGCGATACTCAAAAAAAATCTGCAGCAGGCAAGACAACAGAGATAGTTAATTCTTTTTGCTTGTCGACAGGAAGTTCATGTGATTACGAGGGAACTTTATGGGGGGCACTGGCTTTGAAACAAGTCGGGCAAGATACATCAAACTATCTTCCTTATCTTTCTGTAATCGGAGAGGATAATCCAAAATTTATTCCAGAATCTTTCTTATACTTGTTAACAGGAAACCAAGATATTGCTAAGAAATTATTAGCAATGCAAAAAACCGGGGGCTATTGGGATGAGTCAGACAATATGTTTTATGACACTGCCGTCGCACTTTATCCTTATCAATCCGCTTCTAACTCTCAAAAAACCTCTGCGATTGCGTGGTTACTGGATGTTCAAGGAACAGAGGATGGCTGTTGGAATAACGGAAATGTTAGAGACACTGCTTTTTTATTGAATTCTTTATGGCCAAGGGGAGTCACAACAATTATCCAAACCACAAGCGAACTTGATTGCAAACTTGATGGCGATGGTTTTTGTATGACTGCTCTTAAATGCAGGGAAATTGAAGGAGAAGAATTAGACGCATTCACTTCTTGTCCAGATAGTTACATTTGTTGTGACACTGCATTGCCAGAAGATGAAACTTGCGAAGATGATTTGAAAGGAGAGATTTGCAACTCTGCAGAAGAATGTTCTGGAGGGGATGTTGTTGATGCTTCAGATTTATCTGCTGGGCAAACCTGTTGCGTCGATGGAACATGCCAGAAAAAAGAGGAAGAACCAGAAAAATCAGAGTGTGAAAAAGAAAACGGGGTTTGTAGAAATGAATGTCTTGACGACGAGGAAGAGTCTAATTATGATTGTGATCCCAGCACTAAACTTTGTTGCACTGACAAGGAAGTTCCTTCTCCAAAGCCGTGGGGAATAATAATCACTTTATTTATTTTAATAATTTTGGTAGCTTTAGGAATTATTTATCGAGATAGATTAAGAATTTTCTGGTTTGAGATAAAATCCAGGTTTGGAAGAGACAAGGGTCCGACAGGATTTGGAGGACCAAGAGGTCCAGGGCCAGGATTTCCCCCCCCACCTTTTTCATCAAATCATTTAGGAAGACAACATATGCCAAGAAGAATTCTTCCACCGACCCACAATGCAACGAGAAGTCCTCCAATGCCAAGAAAAAACCCAGGAGAACTCGACGACGTTCTTAAAAAACTTAAAGAGATGGGTAATTAATTAGAATTTCCTTTCATATATTTTAACATATTCTAATTCACTTTTTATTGTCTCATTAATATCTTCAAGTAAAATACCTTCTAATATTTTTGGGACGTCAACCCTTAATTTCAGTATTTTTGTGATTGCGTCTTTATTATCTGCTAAATAAGTAGGAACATGAATTTCTGATTTAGTATGACCACTTACATGCATATGTTTTAATCTTTTACCCATTAATTCAATAAGATTTTTTGTAAGTTGCATTGAGTGATCATGTTCGTATGCATGTTGTAAATCTAAAACAAAATCAAAATTATATTTATTTTTTAATTCCTCAAAGTGCTTAGGTAATGTCCCGAAGTCTTTTCTTTTATCCATGTTTTCAAGTAGAAAGGGCAATCCTGATCGAACAAGTATATCAAAATCATCAATTGTGTCTGGATGTAAGACAATTCCTTTAACCGAAAATTTGTTATTTAATGTTTTTAATTTATTAATGATTTGTCTAGTTTCTGAGCTTTCATTATATCTCACTTCTTTCCAAGGAGCATGGATTGTTATGAATTTAAATTTCTTAATATCTTTTGTTATTTTTTCAGAGAGTTGAAATTCAAAAAGTTGTGTTGGGGTACCAAAACTTAATTCTATAGCATTTGCCCCAAGAGAATGATATAATTCAATTCTTTTTTCAAAAGGAATTTCTGAGCGATATAAACTCCCGGTTGTAAAACCAATATTCTCCATTATTCTAATATTAAAATATCCCTTATAAATATTGTTTTTATTGAGAAACCAACTAAATTCAAAACCCAATAAACTTTATTAACCTAACTTTCTTTTATAAAACATGAATAACCTGAAGGTTACAAGAAAGAGTTGGGGGATTTTAATTTTATTTTTGTTAGTCTTGCCTGCAATTTCTGCAGTTGAGTTTGATATGAAATCAAACTTTAGTCAGGGCGAGACGCTATTGGCGAGAGTATCTGGAAATTTCGTCGACCCAATTTTAAAAGGGAATGTTTTTTTCTACAAAGGCTCCACGAGGGTGCCAATGGATTTTAACATAGTCGAATTAGAAGGTGAGTTTTACATTTATGTGCAACTTCTTGGAAAAGAAAAAAATAATTATTCGATTTCTATCGAAGATGTTAATTATGTAAGTGGGAGAGAAATTTTGGACGACAATATTGTGAAAAATTTTACAATAACAAATGAATCAGCCGATTTTACAATTACTCCTGGAGCAGTTAATACAAACAAGGGTTTTTCTGTGACAGTCCAAAATTTAAAAGATTACAAAATCAATCTTTTAGTGAAGACAAAAGAAACAACATCAAAAGTTAGTGAAGGATTTTTCGGTTCTTTGTTTGGAGAAGTAAAAGAAGAAAAAGAGGGGACAACAATTGCAATCAAGTCCGGGGAAATAAAAAAAATAGATTTCACATTAATTAATTTTACAAAATCAGAACTCAAAAAAATAGAATTCAGTTCAAATAATTTAATTTATGAAATTCCCGTCTATGTTTTTTTAAATGGGACAACTGAACAGGAGAAAGGCATTAGGGCAATGGAATTCGACATACCCTCGTTAAATATTTCAGTTCCGACAAATTCAGAAGCGACTCGAATAACTTACCTTAAAAATATTGGAGAAGAAAAATTGGAAAACATCACCTTGATTCTTTCAGAAGAACTTAAACCATATTTAAATTTTTCAATAACTCAAATAGAAGACATAAAGAAAAACAGAAGTGAGCAGATTGATTTAATAATCATTTCAGGAAATGAAGAGAAAGTTGTTCAAGGACAGATAACAGCGATGATTCTTGACGACGCAGGGAATATTTATGCTTATTTAGATATCACTTTGAATTTCGTAGAAGATTATATTCCATTAAATGGAACTGAAGAAGAACTTTCTATTAAATATTCAAAAACTTGTGCAGAAATGAATGGAACACTTTGCAAAAGCAATCAAGAATGCGACGGAGAAACTAAACAGGCTAAAGACGACATATGTTGTGTTGGAACATGCAAGGAAAAAGGAAAAAGTTCAACCGGAAAAATAATTAGTTGGATAATAATTTTGTGTGTTATTGTATTTTTAATTTGGTTCTTCCTAACAAAATATAGAAGTGTACAAAGCATGCCTGATTTGTTCAATGTTCATAGAAGACGTTGATATTTTCCACAATAGAAATAATTAAAATAATCTGTTTTTTTATGGGAAATTTAGAGTTATATGCTTCTCCCGACGAAATAAGAACAAGAATCCTCCCAAAAGTAAATGTGGAGATGTATATTGTTTCCAGCCCTTTGATAAATATTTTAAAAAAATATGCAACATTAGAAGATTCTTTTGAATTAAGCGAAGATGGTTTAGACGAGAAAATTATATTCATAAACAAGGAAATTGGAGAAATAAAGAATTTGAGGTCAATGAAACATCAAAAGTATTCACGATGTTGGAACAATAGTTAAGGATTTAACACGCTTTCTTAACAAGGTAAAAAATAAAAAAATAGAAGAACCCATTATGGAAAATATTGAACCCTATGTTTATTTATTTGAAGCATTTAAAAAATGTCTTTTGAACAAATCCAAAAATTCATCGCGATAAGATTAATCTTTTTTCACTTTTTTCTGACTCATAATTTCTCTCAACTTTTTTTCAAGAATGCTTTTTTCAACTTGCAAAATTCTTGCAATCTCGTCATATCCATGAAGTCTTCGAGTCAATTCATTAAAGATGTCATTCCATCCGTTATTTGTAAGAGCAATTAATTCAGGGCTTATGACTTCGACATGTGCAGGCATATATTTGAACATTAAAACAGCGAGATACAAAATTTCTTCAAGCTCAATTTCAATGTCCACAAAATTTGTAAAAAATCCTTTTTGTTTTTCAATTTCTTTTGGCTCGCCGAGTCTTTTTTCAATAACTTTTACGCCTTTTTCCTCGTCAATTTTTTTAACTATATTATTCAGTGTTTCAGTAAGATGTTCTGGCGGTCTTCCAATTACATCAATTATCAATGCTACTCGTATTCCTTTTGTTTCGTGTTTTCTGTCCATTTTATGGTTCAAATTCTGTTTTGCGTCTTTTTTTCTTAAGCATGAATAAAATTCCAAGCAAGATACAAAACACTATAAAGCTGTATAAGCCAATATTTTTATCTGAACTTTCAATATCAGATTCTGTTTTTATATCTTTTGGATTCAGGTTTATAATTTCTGTTTGAATTTTTTTTGGGGCAACTTCTTTTTCTTGTTCTAAATTTTCCACGAGCTCATTGCTAATTTCTTCATATTGTATCGGATTTTCTTCTGAATTATCTGAATTGTCCTCGGCATTATCTTCTTTTTCCACACAAGCCAGTCCTTGATTTTTAATCTTAGTCAATGTCTTATTTTTTATCCCATCCACATTTATGAGGTCATCAACAGAACTAAAAGGTCTTGTGCTGATTATAGTGTTTGCCTTAACAGGACCAATTCCATCCAAAGAATCCAATTCTGTCACAGAAGCGGTATTTAGATTTATTTGCCCATCGTCGCAAGATGCAGAGATAAATGAAATTATCAACAACGCAACCAATAATAAAACTCGCTTAGTCATAATCTAATTAGAAAATATATTTTTATATATTTTTATATTGTATAGGACAATGTATTGCGCAACGAGGAAGTTTTTCAGCAACTTCTTCTTGAGCCATGTACCAATTTTCTTCATCTGAACCGTTGTATCTTGACGCAATACTTCTGAGATAATTTTTAAATCCTTCAACATATGCCGGCTCACCAAATCTATAATCTTTCACAAATTTTTTAACCTCTGGACAAATAAATGTAAAATGACATAAAAATTCTAATTTTTCTTCGTTTGACCTGCTTCCAGAAATTTTTTCTGAAACTCCCAAAAAGTCTACGTATAAATTTGAATATACTCCTTTTTCAAGCATAATTCTATAAGATGCCCATATTCTTAAATCTTTTTGTATCTCTCAACAAAGTTAACATATTCTATTTCCATCTTTCTTCCTTTTTGAACCGCCCTTGCAACCAAAATTTGCGAGAAAATTCCCTTCTGCAAGTACCATCTGCATTTTTCTTTTTCTATTTTAGAAAGAATTCCATTAATCTTAACTTCCACTCCAATAATGCTGTATGCTCCTTCATGAATTCGTTTAATTGAAATAAAATCCGGAAATCCAGTTCCGACAACCAACATTTTTTTAAAAGGATTGTATTTTCTTTTTGCAGGAACTAATTTTCCTTCACCACTAGATTCACCATTTTGGGGCAAATCAACATTATTTGTCCATTTGTCGACGATTCTACCTTTGTCTTCCAAATCTTTTCTAACTTTTAATTCAAACCTCGCTCCGCGAGCCCGAGACATCCGCCCCTTTCTAATTTCGGATTTTTTCTTTGATTTTGGAATGCCGTTTTCATCCCAAGAAGTTTCATAGTTTTCAGGATCCCCAGCTTTTTCAATCATATCCATAATCTCCTTTTTATTTTCCAGTTTCACCTTTTCCATGAAAAATCTAATTATAAGAAGTATTTAAATTTTATAATTTTGAGAGATTGCTAAGTTATAAACCCCCAAACTTAAAAATCCCTCTCCGACGACGATTTACTGCTCACTTTCGTTCGTAGATTAATAAAGCTCCTAACTACGGCGAATATCTCGCTTTAACAGTTAATAATTCACGACGAGCAATTGTGAGGAGTGCAAATTTTACTCATAATAATCTTAGATTAAATTGATAATACCAATGTTAAATAATCTCATTAAAATATTTTACTCAATTCTTTTCTTTTCCTTTTTATTTTCCAATCGTCTTTATTATATGCATAACTCGCAATTAGAGGAAGAACACTCGTCGCTTCTGCATAAACCATTTGTTCAAAAGAAGTATCAACTTTCCCCCAAGATTGTGCTTCTCTTAATGTCGAACTTGAACACGCTCCGTCCCTAGAATCAGCGACGGTTATTTGAATAGCATATTTGTGCATTGGAACATTCTTACCAAGCATTTCAGCACAAACTACAGTGTCTTGTGCAAAGTTTTTTGGGACTCCCCCACCAATCATGAATAAACCCGTTGTTTTGGAGTTTATTTTTATGTCAGTCAATTCTCTAAAATCAGCAATAGAATCAATGGTCAAATATTTCTTCTTTTTTTTCATTTTCTCTTTTTGATGAACTACTAAACCAAAACCTGCACTTGAATCTGAAAAAGCAGGACAAAATATGGGAACATTATTTTTGTAGGCTATTTCAATAAGAGAATCTTTCTTTTTCGAATTTTCAACAAGGTAGTTTCCCATTTCTTTTATAAATTCTCTTGAAGAATACGCCCTTGGTTCTAAGTTATCTGCAATTTTTTTTATTGTTTTATCACAATTCTGTAATTCTTTCTCGTCGATAAATGTGTCATATATTCTATCAATATACAAACCACGCAATTTTTTGTCGTCTATATTCGAAGTTCCTTGATAATGTCCGAATCCCAATGCCTCAAAAAAATCCATGTCAACTATTGACGCTCCTGTCGCAACCACCACATCAATCATGTGACTTTCAATTAAATCAGAATAAATTTTCATACAACCTCCGGCACTTGTACTTCCAGCCAATGTCAAAAAAATAGTGCAATCTGGATTTTCTAGCATTTTGCAATATATGTCAGTCGCCCTTGCGATTTCTCTAGCTGTAAAAGACATTTTTCTGTAAGCATCAATTATCGGAGTAGAATCAAAAGAAGTTATATCTATATGTTTAATTGGTTTACTCAAAATTTTTTGTTTCTTGTTTACCATAATGGGGTTTATCAGAAAAAGAGTGTTTATAATCTTTATTATAAGAAATAGATTTAATCTTTTTTCCTAACAACATCAAAAAGTTTTTAATATAAATCTTTATAAATCTTTAATTCTGTGAGAAAATATGGAAGAAAATAAAACATTAAACATTGATTGGCAATCTCGGGAAAAAGTTTCTGGATTCATTAGGGGAGATGATGCTTTAATGATTTACAACTCGCTTCCAGAACAGATGAGAG
>CAYHMF010000031.1:0-9604 GCA_964357655.1 Candidatus Woesearchaeota archaeon
CGAAAAGCGAATTTGTTTTATCCTTCTTCATTAGCGACATTAGAGAGAGATTATTGTAAAAAAAGTCTTGAAGATTGTTCTAAAGAAGATTTGAAAAAAAATTTAGGGTATGAAAATTGTTTAGCGTATAAGGATTTGATTTAATACAAATATAATGTTTGTTTCCAATACGGACAATTGTATTTGTAACAACTTACTGAAATTTTTTTGGCTGTGTCAGAAATTTTTGAACAAATATTGTATTCATTATGTTTGCAGACCTTTTTAAGTGCATCAAATTTTTCTATTTTTAATACACGATCTTGTTTTTTCATTCTTGAAAAGAATGTTTTAATTTTAAAAATATTTAGGTTCTTCAAAGTTATTAAATTTAAAGAACTTCGTCCTTTTTATCTCTTAAAACATAATATTTGATGTTTGATAGTGCTGTTAATGAGTGGGGAATTTCTTTTGGGAAATATATCGAGCAAGTTTCTTTTAAATCTGTTGTATCTATTTGTTGTGTTTTAGAATCAACCAAAATTTCTAAATTTCCTCTTTCAAAAACAATCCATTCGTTTGCATTTTGGTGTTTGTGTTTTTTTATATCTTCTCCTTCAGAAAGCTCATGTCTGAGGAAAATGAAATCGGTATCTTGAGGCATTAAATTATTTAGTGCATCTGAAAGACTTGAATGATAATTTATCTCAGTCATATTGGCGTTATATTCAACTTTTCTTAGTTTTGCACGGAGATAATATCCAGGCAATTCGTTTCCTTTTTGCGTTTCTATTAGATTTAATCTCTCTTTTTCTTGTTTGGCAAATATTTTCGAATCATAAGTGGCAATAAGATCTTCCTTCGAATCCTTCGAATATTCGTCTCCTGTATAAGTTGTTTTCCAAAGCTCATAAATTTTTATCATTTGTTTGGGTTTTTCAGTATTATTTTCCATAGATTATTAAAAAGAGCAAAGTTTATATAATATATTCTTAAATATAGTTAAAATGAACCATAAAAATGAAGAAATTTCTGGAAATTTCAAAATAGATAAGAAAGATATTGAAATAATAAGGAGTCTTGAGAAAAATGCAAGAACTTCTATCCTTAATTTAGCAAAAAAAGTCAAACTTTCTCATGAAACTGTTAGATATAGAATCAATAAGTTGGTGAAGAGTGGAGTGATTGAGAATTTTACAGTGTCTGTTGACAAAAGAAAATTAGGATATGAAATTTATGCAGTAATTATGATTTCTACTTGGAATTATACAGAGGAACAATGGAAGAACTTTTTGGATTATTTAGTAAATAACAAAAACATAACAGCAATAGAAAAAATAACTGGGAATTATGATTTGAAAATTGCTTTTTGGGCTAAGGATTCAGATGAGTTTGACAACATAACGCAAACAATAAAAACAAAATTTTCAAGTATGATAAAAGAATGGCAAACATTTATTTTTACAAAATTAATTAAGTGGGGGGAACTTCCTTTCTAAAATAAATACCAGATAATTGTTGGAATCAATAAACATCCCATCATGTTTGTTCTCCTGACTCCTTGTCTGATGCAATAAATTCCAGTTAGAGTTGCAACTGCAAACACGACTAATCCAATTAGTTTTGAAACGATAAAAACAATTAGCACAAGAATTACAAGGGTTACCACAGAAACTTTTGAATAATCTATACTAGTAATTTTTTGCGAGACGAATTTAGCTAGGAATTTTGTCAGGAAAAAAGAAATAACCCCCGAAAGCAATGTAATAAAAAGAATCAAGATTAATATGTTGGACGAAGGAACGCCAATTAGTTCTTTTATTGCGAATGCTGCGCCTGTTCGAGTTTTTGAGATTGCATACAAAGAGAGAAATGAGACTCCCATGACGAGGGCATTTGTCGCTCCGTATAAAACCAGAAAACTTTTTTGGTCTTCTTTTTGTTTTATCAACGTGCTTCCTATTATTGCGGCCTGCCCTGAACCCAAACCAGGAAGAAAACCGCAAAGAGGAGATGCGACGAGGGCACCAAGAAGAGGTTTAGTCAAATTTATTTTAGGATTTGTGATTTCTTGTTTTGGAATTTGAGTTTTATTTTTAATACTATGAATTAACATGGAACTTCCGAATAACCCAGTTAATAATGGGAGCAGAGGTTGTTCGAGATTTTGGAAATTTGAAACACTCCAACCGAGAAAACCAGTCAACATCAAAACAAGAAGGGCGTTTAGTTTTTTGTTTTCTAAAAGAATCAAACTTGCAGAAATTAAAATTAAAACATATGGAATAAATTTTTCTAAAGTTTCGTAGGTTGCTGAAAGAAGTTTTATCGACGGAAAAGAAATTAAAATCAATATGATAATTGCCGCGAGGCCTCCGTAACAAGTTAGCATCACCGCCTCATAACCCTTCCCGTCTTTCAATAATTCATGACCTGGCAAAACACTAAGTTCAGTATCTGTGTCAGGACAACCAAGAAAGACACTCGGAATAAAATCTACAAAAGTGTGAGTGATTGTCATCGCAACAATAAAGATGACTAGAAAAATTGAATTCGTTGAACTGAGGTAGGTTACAGACAACGCCACGAGGATAATCCCAACTAAATTTGTGTGAATTCCAGGAACAAGGCCTGTGAAAGTTCCAGCTAAGATTCCGAGGAGAAAGAAAAGTATGAGTTCGAATAACATCTAATAAATACTTTTATAAATTATATATTTATTATTGTTCTATGGTGCAATCTTTAGGAAAGAAAAATTTAAGTGTAGAAGAAAAATTAGAATTAATTAAGAGAAATACAGAAGAGATAATTGGCGAGGACGAACTTAAAAAATTGTTGAAGGATAAAAAAGAAATTGTTGTTTATCACGGGTTCGAGCCGTCTGGCGAAGGATTGCATATAGGAACAATGATTGGAGTCAATAAACATATCGATTTTCAAAATGCAGGTTTAAAGTTAAAACTTTTATGTGCAGATTTACATGCCTTTTTAAACAAAAAAGGAAGTTTGGCTAAAGTAAATAAAATTGCCGAACTCTATAAAGAAGGGTTTGCTGCATTGGGGGTTGATATGAAAAAAGCAGAGTATGTTTTAGGAAGTGATTTTCAATTGGGTCACGATTATTTTTTAGATGTGTTGAAGTTGTCGTTGAAGGTTAGAACACTTAGGGCAAAAAGGGCGATGTCGATTATCGCTCGTGAAGAAGATGACCCTCACATAGCGCAAATGTTTTATGCATTAATGCAGACAATGGATGCAAAATACTTGGGAGTTGATGTTGTTTTTGGAGATATGCCTCAGAGAAAAATTCATATGTTAATGAGAGAAAATCTTCCTAGTTTAGATTACAAGGCTCCAATCGCAATACATCACGGGGATATGGTTGGTTTGACTGGAGGTAAAATGTCGTCGAGCATTCCAGAATCAAGAATCATGATTGATGAAGATCCTGAATCAATAAAAAAGAAAATCATGGGGTCTTTTTGTCCAGAAAAACAAATTAAAGATAATCCTTTGCTTCAAATTTGCAGATTTATAATATTTCCAAGGCAAGGAAAATTAGAGATAAAAAGAGATAAAAAATTCGGAGGAGATTTAAGTTTCAAAAATTATGTCGAACTTGAAAAATCATATGAAAAAGGTTTGCACCCGCTCGATTTAAAAAATTCTGTTGCCGAGGCTTTAATTAAAGTTCTTGAGCCTGTTAGAAAACACATGGCACAAAAAAGAATAATTGAATTGAAAAAAATGATTAAAGAGATGGAGTGATTTCTATGAAAAAGCGTAATATTTTTAAAAAGGAACCCTTTTTTGATAGCATGAAAAAAACACCCAAACTTTTGGTTTTTTGGACTGTTGGAGTTTTAACCTTGTCAAATTTATTTGGTTGTGTTGTTTCGCGTTATAACAATTATTCTTCGAGAGAAGGAAAAATTCACGAGATTCACCGGAATAGTCAGATACTTGGAGAACATCGAAAATATGCCACAGAAATTAATGGCTCCAAAGTAACTGTAGAATTACATGCCGGAAGGTGTAGCAAGTTAATTGAAAAATGCAGTAAAGTTTTAGAATATTCTATCGAAGACGACAAAAAGGATTTAAAGGTTTTTTTATGGGATGATCAAACACAAGTTCAAAATCTGGGGGGTAAAGAAACTTTCGAAGATGTTTTGCAAGCAAAGAAAATTACCCCAATTCTTTTAGATCAAGTAATCGAGGAACAAATGAATGATTTTAGAAAAGAAAACCCTCGAGTGTATAGAGAAATAATGTATGAGAAAACAGGAAGATGGTTGAATATTAAATATTAAATAATTATTAATTCAAATGCCAACCCAAACAGAAAAATATAATATGAAACTTGCAAGGATTGAAAAAGGGAAAGAAAAAACTTTGAGAGTTTTCTTTTCATATCCTCTCGGAGAGACATCTATTGAAACAGAAGGGAAAAATATTGTTTCATTTAATTTTGGAAAAAAATATGAAGGAATTTTCAAAGTAAGTGGAATTCCAGATTTTATTGGACAAAAAGATAAATGGAAAAATGTTTGCACTATGAGTTATACCCTCGAGAAAATTTTAGATGATGGTAAAGTTATCTACGAGAAAAATTAAGCAATCCCTAATAATGCCTTTATTATTATAAATCCTATTATTACAAGGACTATTATCTTAATTATTTCTAAAATGTCTTCAGAAGTTATTCTTCCTTTTTTGTTCATCTTTTTATTATTTTTGATTTTAATGTTTTAATATCTGCTTTCATATCAATCAATTCTTCTGCCCTTTTATATTTTTCTTCTAATAAACTAACCTCTTTTTCTATTTTGTTAATCTGATAAATTATTAAAGTAACAAAGCCCAAAAAGAGTATAATTAATAGTATTATTAATGTCATTATAAGAGTTAATACTTTAAGAAATATTGCTAAGACACTTAATATCGTGACTGCTATTGTAAGTAAATTTCCGAGAGATTTCAAAAAATTCATAAATTTCAATCATTCTTTAATTTAAATCAATTGTTACATTAAGAAAGATATATTTACTTAGTCTTAAATTCAACGACATCCAAATCTTTTAATTTGTGGTTTAAGCCAACTTTTTGTCCAGGGAATTTCGAAGAAGGCCCCCATATCCGTGTTTCCTTGACTTTTGCAGAAAATCCTTTAAGAATTTTTTCAGCAATATTTTTTAGCGTCGATTCCGGTGGGAGAATAATCGGTCTCTTGGTTTTTTCTTTTCCAGGTTCTTTTGTATAAACGCGTATTTTGTCAAAGCTCTGGAAAATTTTATTTTTAAGTTCTTCAATATTTTCCCCTGTTTTCGCAGAAATTAATACAAAATTATATTTTTGGGATTGAAGCGTGGCCGAAATTTTTCTTTTTTCATTTTCAGAAAGTAAGTCTGATTTGTTCAAAACAATTATTTGTTTTCCGTGTGCTTTTTCCAAATATTTTTTAATTTCAGAAATCTCGTCGAGACTTTGTATCAAAAGCAAAATAGTGTCGGCAGTGTTTGTTGTTCCCCGGTCAAAATATTCTGATCCAACTGCCGGAATTTCTATTAATTGTATTGGGACAGTGGCATAATTCATCATTCCAACTATTGGGTGTTTTGTAGTAAAATCATAGCTAGCAATTTCAGGAGTTGTATTTGTGAGGCAGTTAAGGAGTGAGGATCTTCCCGAATTAGTTTTTCCGACGATGGCGACTTGCATGTCTTCTTTTTTGATTCTGGTTTTCGAACCCTTTCCGGATTTTTTGGATTTGGCGACTTTTTCTTTTAATTTTTTATATCGCGTTTTAAGGTTTGCCAGCATGTTTTCACTGGACTTGTGTTTTGGACATTCCTTAATCATTTCTTCAAGCGCCTCAATTCTTTCTTCATCTGTGACTGCCGAAAGAAATCTTCCTTGTGCTTTTTGGTACATCGGGGACTGATTTGTAGAAGCCATTTTCTATAATCTCTAATAACCAAATGTTTTTATATCTAACTTTTTATTTTTTTCTATGGATATTTTTAATTATCTCGATGAAAATCAAAAGGAATGTTTTAGTAGGAATTCTATTTCTTTTGAAAAAGGCAGAGAAAAATATGTTGCTTATTTAGGGAGGTACCCAGTCGGGGAATTAGATTTAGCAATTATCGTAAGAGATAATGGGGAAGTTTATCTTGATTTGTTGGGGGGAAATTCATTAAAAGATTATAAGGGAAATCCTTCAAAAGAGATGTTAGACGAGTTGGAAAAGATAGTTATGGAAGGAAAGAGGGTGCTTGATCCACGAAACTTAAGCGAGATGATTAATGGGTTATTGCGAAGCAGTCTTTCTTGATTTAAAAGTAGTAACAAAATAGGAAGATTTATAAACCCAATTTTCCATGAAAAATTATGGTAACAAAAACAGAAAAGAAAATAGGAAATATTTATACTCCTCGCTCAGAAGGGTTTTGGACAATTGAAGGAGTTAAAGACGGAGGGGAAACTGCGAATTACAGAGTTTATGAAAATATGACTGATTCAATGAATCACGACGAATTAATTAAATATCATAACGACAAAAAGAGAGAAGGGAACCCTTATTTAGGAAGTGCTCCGTTGAACATCGCTATTTTTTCGAGGGCGTATGAAATTAGAAATGATTATGAAGGAATAAATAGCTTAAGAGATTTTTTTCAAAAAGGGCTTCGACAAGCCCCAAACACATTATCGAGGGCGTTTTATATGCCTGAAGGAAAAAAAGATAAAGCAATTCATAATTATGGAACTCCTGACGAATATGTTTTAGAAGAAAACCTCGTCGGGGAAGATAATTGGATTAAAAACATAAAAGATAAAAAATGTTTAACTGCACTTTTTGGAACAAGCGACGCAAATAAATTGAATAAAGTTTTTCAATGGCTAAACAGCACCGACGGATATTTGTGGACATTAAATTCAAAACCTGAAAATAAAGAGGAAAGAGTTGTCAGGTTCTACGCCAATTCCGGCAGGCTTTACCTCGGCTGCGGCAGGGATCCTGCTGGTGGGTGTCCTGCTTTTCGGGTAGAAAAGATTGATTAGTTTGGAGTATTGCTCGCTTTGGGAGATAACGCAAAAAATTTAAACTACGATTTCTTGTAATTTTTGCCCAAAAGTTTTTTCTCTGAGCAAGAAAGGACTAAATGGACTACACGCCAATTAATTAATGCATCATTTAGATTTATTTTAAGCTATAAAATTCAACCTCAACAATTAGTAGTTGAAAAATTATGAACTTTGAAGAGGTGGTGCTCTGTCTTTTTAAGACGCTAGGAGGATCCTTTTAGGATAGATTAATTGGCTACAAGTTGTCAGGTTCTACGCCAATTCCAACAGGCTTAACCTCAACTGCAACAGGAATCCTGCTAATAGGTATCCTGCTTTTCGAATAGTTCATTTGGGCGTTTTATTAAAATGTTAAAACAAGAACTCCTGAAAAAAATAACAGAGAAGAAAGAATTTTCACAGCTTCCAGAAAAAGACGTCAATAAGGCTTTTGAAATGTTTGATAAAGAGAGATTTATCGACGAGGAAAAAATAAAACTAACTCGGGATTTGTTACGGAAGATTTATTCTTGTTTTGCAAGTCAGAAATTGCTGTCCTTGAAAAATAAAAATGAAGAATGGATTTTAAGAAAACATATTTCAACAAGAGAAAGGTTGCCTCATTATTCCGAAGTTTATGGAAGAATTTTGAAGGGAATTCCTAACAATCTTTCTATTATTGATTTGGGAGCAGGGATTAATGGTTTAAGTTATAACTTTTTTAATGAAGCGGGATTTAATGTTAGTTATACTGGCGTCGAAGCCATGGGACAATTAGTTGATTTGATGAATGATTATTTTAAGAAGAATAATTTAAACGGAAGTGCAATTCATTTGAGTTTATTAGAGTTAGAAAAGATTAAACAAATTATTAAAAAAACCGAAAAACCGAGGGTAGTTTTTTTATTTAAAACCATCGACTCTCTCGAATTGCTAGAAAGACATTCTTCAAAAAGATTACTTTTAGAGGTTGCTCCTCTAGTCGATAAAATTGTTGTGAGTTTTGCGACAAGGAGTTTAATCAGAAAAGAAAAATTTAAATGGGATAGGAAATGGCTGATTAATTTTATAAAATATAATTTTAATTTAATTGATGATTTTAAAATTGGAAGCGAGAGATATATTGTTTTTGAGGGTAGGTAATTTTATATAGTTCTGAAATTTTTTCTAAGTATGGGTTTTAAATTTCAAAGAAAAGTTTTGGATAACGGAATGACGATTATTTTTGAAAAGAGAAATCTTCCTGTCGTGGCTGTTGCATTTGCAGTTAAGCAAGGGGGGATAAATGAAACAGAAGAGGAGAAAGGAATATCCCACTTTATCGAGCATTTAATTTACAAAGGAACTCCGACGAGGAATACCAAAAAGATTGCCGAGGAAATTGAGGGAAATGGCGGGGAGTTGAACGGATTTACAAGCGAAACGTTGACGGCGTATTGGTGCAAAATGCCAAGCACACATTTGAATCTTGCCTTGACTGTTTTAAGTGACATTGTTAAAAATCCAATATTTGATAAAAATGACATAGAAAAAGAAAGAGAGGTTATTTTTGAAGAAATTAAAATGCATCGAGATACTCCTCGGACATATGTTTTCGAGGGAATACAAAAAAATCTTTTCGAAAAACCTTTTGGTGAACCTGTAATCGGAACCCTTTCGACGCTGAAGTCTTTAGACAAACAAAAAATAACAGAAAAATTTAATCAAACTTATCAGCCAAATAAAATGATTCTCGGGGTTGTTGGCGATGCTGATTTTGACGAAATTGTTAAATTTGCAGAAAAGAACTTTGGAAAAAAACAAGGAAAAATCACAAGCTCAAAAATTAAAACGAAAACTGGAACACAAATTGAAGTGAGAAAAGGGATAGACCAAGCTAATTTAATTTTTGCGTATCATACTCCCTTAGCAGGAGACAAAAAAAGTTACGCTTCCCAAATTCTTATTACTTTAATGGCAGGAGGGATGTCATCAAGACTTTTCGACGAGATACGCGTTAAAAGAAATCTCGCATATTCAGTTAAAGGAGATTCAGACATACACAAAGATTATTCGTCTAGCTATATTTATGTAGGAACAATGAAAAAAAATGTGGAGATTGTTAAGGAACTTATTTTGGAAGAATTTGAGAAAGTCGCGAAAGATTTAACCGAAAAGGAACTTAAAAGAATTAAAGAACAGATAATCGGGAACTACCACATTTCAATGGAGGATTCGCAAAATCAATTAGTAAATTTGCTAATTTTTGAAATAAATGGGAATGCAGAGGATTATTATGATTTTGAAAAAAACATTCTCGACGTGAAATTAAAAGATGTTAAGGAATTGGCCAAAATAAAGGACTATAGTTTTTTCGCGCTTGTTCCAGAAAATTAACCGCTTAAAAAATTTCTTAAATGACTATTCAAAACCATTATTTAAAATTAAAATTAGATTTATATTAAAGAGAACTTTGCAAAATTCAAAAATCGCAAAATTCTCATGAAAATTCCTTCGGAAAAGCAAGAAATAAGAATTATTCAAACTTCTCTATAGAGAAATTAGCTAAATCCAAAAA
>CAYHMF010000032.1:0-9564 GCA_964357655.1 Candidatus Woesearchaeota archaeon
TTTTCCAACTTTTTAACAAATTTGGGTTTCTTGAAATGTTTCATATGTTCTTTTGTGTATGCGAATTCCATTTTTTATTTGTTATTTTTATTTATTTTTTTATTTTTATTATTTTATTAATATCTAATTTTTCAAGAGTTTTATCTGCAAATAAACCACTAATAAACCCCCAAAAAAATTTTTGAGAATCTCTATAATTAGAATAACATCTATGTAAAACTATTCTTAATCTTGCTCCAAGCTCATTTATTCTTTGATGTTCTTTAATTAATTGCTCTGTAAAGCTATATAACATTAAATCTACTTTAAATTCGTCGTGAATATCATTAATTTGATTAGAATCTAATTTAATCTCTTTTATTTCTTCGATTAATTTTTCCCAGTGTTTAAACCATTTTTCTTTATCAAAGATTATATTATCATTTCGAGCGGTTTCTCCTGGAAAGATAATCCCTTTAAATTTTATTTCCCCCGTTGGTAAAAACTTTATTCTTTTATCTACCATTTTTCCATCATTCATTCAACCTCTTAATTAATTCAATTATTTGTTTCTTATCCATTCCGTGCGCTTTGCAACCTTCTTCAAGATTTTCGTCTCCTGCCATCGCGCATCCAATGCAATGCATTCCAGATTCAAACAAAATTTCTCCTGCTTTAGGATTGATTTCCATTATTTTGGATAGTTTTGTCTTTGGAGTTATTTTTTCCCCTAGTGCAATTTTTTTCTTTGATTTTTTATTTTTCATTTTTTCCTCCTATGAGCATAAGTATAAACGAGGTATTTTCTTTAGCCTTTAAAGAATGGACAGCATTTTCATCCATATATATGAATACCCCCGGAATCATCTTTATATCTTTTCCTTTAAGGTTAAAAATACCTTCTCCTTCAATAACATAGACAAATCCTTGTCTTGTTGAGGTGTGCTCAGATATATCAGTTC
Organism: Candidatus Woesearchaeota archaeon; assembly: GCA_964357655.1. Lineage (GTDB taxonomy): Archaea > Nanobdellota > Nanobdellia > Pacearchaeales > GW2011-AR1 > CAYHMF01. The sequence continues at coordinate 942 of CAYHMF010000032.1, forward strand.
CTTTAGCCATACAAAATAAAGTTATATTGCTACCAGCGGTTTTCATGACACTCTTGCTAACTACTCCTTTACGGGGGTATTCAATAAATTCATTCATATTAATTGAATTAGTCATTTTTCCTCTTTTCAAATTTTTTTAGTATATCTAGACAATTTTCTTTAACATCTTTCTTTTGTTTTTCTGCTTCATTGTATTTTTTTAACATCTTATTCTTTATATCTTCATTAATAGCGTCTTCTGCCATGGGATAAAGTATATTGTCTTCTTTGTATATGTGTTCTCTTATCAATTGCACATAAGCGAGGGCATTTTCTACAGCTGATTTTTTGTCATTTTTATTAACAGCTTCTTCTAAATTTTTAACAAAATCCCTTCCAAGATTATGCTCATATAACATCTGGTCAACGGGATTGCAATGCATCTTTTTATTTGCATCCTCTTTGCATAACTCGCCAAATAGAATATCCTCTTCTTTAGCATGATGGAGTTTATCAGCATAATATCTAATAAAATACACCGACTTATTAAAAAAATCTTTGTCTATATTTTTTCCTGATTTTATCATATTACACTCTTTCTCAATAAGCTCTGCAACTTTTAATATGTTCTTATGCTCGTCTTTTAGTGTTTTTGTTATGTTCATTTTTTATTCCTCCTTGAATTTATATTTTCTAATTTAAGATTTACTTTTTCCCCATTAAGTTTTACAACTTTTCCTGGAGTTCCAACGACAGTTGAATTTGAAGGCACCTTTTTATCGATAATAAAAGTATCCGCCCCTATTTTAACATTGTTCCCAACTTGAACTCTTCCCAACAATATTGCTCCTGTTCCGATTGTGACATTATTCCCGATTGTCGGGTGCCTTTTCCCTTTTTCTTTTCCTGTTCCTCCCAAAGTTACATTATGATACATAACACAATTCGTCCCTATTTCTGCAGTTTCTCCGATGACAATTCCCATCCCGTGATCTATAAAAAAACCTTTTCCGATTTTTGCTCCAGGATGTATTTCTATCCCTGTAAAAAATCTCATTATTTGGGAAATCAATCTCGGAAAAAAAGGTATTTTAAATTTATATAATTGATGCGAAACATATCTATGAACTACTATTGAATGTAATCCAGGATAGAGTATAAACTCTATATTCTTTACAGCAGGGTCATTTCTGTATATTGATTTTATATCTTCAAACATTTTAATTCACATAATCATTAAAACATTTAGTTAATGTTTCTTTTCTTATTATAAAATATCTTGTGCTATTTCTCAATTCATTTGAATATCCGAATGGAACAAAGGCACTTAAAACTTCTTTTCCAGCTTTTTTGATTAAATTTACTGCTGGAACAAAATCTGTATCCCCTGAAATTAATATAACAATATCACAATTATTTTCAATAATTGATTCTTTAATCATATCAACAGCAATCCAAACATCAACTCCCTTTTCTTTTCTTTTTATGTCTACTAAACTTAAAAAACTTGCTTCAATTAAAGGTTTACAATTATCACATAAATCTAAAGATTCAATTGTTTCTTTCTTTCTTTCAATTATTTCTTTATTTGATAATCTTTGAAGCTTTCTCGTTATCACTTTTATACCCTCTTTTTCCAATTCAGAAAGAAAACGCATATGTTCGTAGTAAGTTTTTTCTCCATCATCAATATCTGGAATAGAAGCATACCATCTAATTTCTTTTAAGTCAAATTTAAGATTATCACAGATTAAGTTAGACACATTTTTGATAGATATATCTCCTGGTTTAAAAAATTTCTTTACATTATGATACCAGTTGTTCGCATCAACAAAAACAATTGCTTTTTTAATCATATAAACCTCCGAGAATGAATAGGAAGCCCGGCATTACCCACAAAGGAGCCATACCGGGGATTTGAATATTATAACATAGTCTGTTAAGTTTATAAGGTTTTTGATTTGTCATTTTTTATACCCCCAATGCCACCATTCATGAAGAGATGGTTTAAATCTTGCTTTTTTCATAACTTTCTTTAATAATCTCCTATTATCTCTTATCTCTTTTTCTTTCTTAGTTAATTTTTTCTTTTTTTCAAAATAGTTTAGATGACTCTTTTCATTAAGTTTTATTCCCCCCATACTTAATTCTTTTTTCCCTTTCATAATTGTTAAATCTACTGCTCCGCCGCCCAAGTGTGTGTCTGGTGCAAATCTTTTCTTTTTTAGGATATCATATCCTCCTGTGTATTTAATTAACATCTTTTTCCAATCTTGATACTTCTTCCTTTTGAAATCTCTTTCACAATCTTTTATTATGGCTCTTTGTTCTGATTTTGCTCTTTTTCCTTCAGCTATTTTAAAATTATAACCCTCTCCTAAATAATTTTTAGCTTTTAATAAAGCATCAGCAGCAGATTTTCTCAAATAAACTCTTTTTGTCTTTTTATTATTAGCCTCCTTTTTAATTAAAATAAACCCATATCTGCCTAAATTCACATACTGATTTAAATCACTCTTTTTTGCTCTTCTAATTTTCATTTCATCTCACCAACGGACTTATCCGTCTCAATTTTTCAACAATCTTCGGAAGCTCTTGAAGAAAATAATTAACTTCTTCTTCTGTTGTGTATTTACTTATGCTGATTCTTAATGAACTATTTGCTTGAACATGTGTTAAACCAAGGGCCATTAGGACATGACTCGGTTCCAATGAATGCGACATGCACGCTGAACCCGTCGAGGTGCAAATCCCCAAATTCTCGAGATAACCTCCGATTGCTTCCCCTTCGATATTATTGAACGAGACATTCACATTATTGCAAATTCTTTTTTCTCCTCGTGACCCATTAAGTCTGGTGTCGGGAATTTTTAAAATTCCTTCAATTAATTTATCTCTCAATTCAACCATTTTCTTAATTTCTTTTTTAGTTAAAATTTCTGAAGATTTTGCAAAGCCAACAATTCCTGGGATATTTTCTGTCCCACTTCGGAGTTTTCTTTCATGCCCTCCCCCATGAGCAATAGGGGTTATTTTTATTCCATCTTTTATGTAAAGCGCTCCGACACCTTTTGGTCCATGAATCTTGTGAGAATTAAGAGTCACCAAATCAAGATTTTGCTTTTTCACGTCGACGAGTGTCTTTGTATACCCCTGGCAAGCATCTGTGTGAAACAAAACTCCTTTCTCCTTACAAATTTTCCCAATCTTTTCTAAGTCCTGTATTGTTCCAACTTCATTATTTCCGTGGATAATCGAGACGACAAATGTTTTATTTGTGATTGCATTTTTGATGGCTTCAGGATTCACAAAACCTTCTTTATCGACGTCTAAATAAGTTACCTTTGCGCCTTGTTTCTCCAACCATTTGCATGCATTGAGAACACAATCGTGTTCAATTTTTGTAGTTATTATATGATTTTTTTCTGGATAGTTGCTGTAAAATAATCCCTTGAGAGCTAGATTGTTTGATTCTGTTCCCCCAGAAGTAAAAATCAATTCGTGCGTTTTCGCGTTGATGGATTTCGCGATTTTTTTCCGAGCGTCATCAAGGGCTTCTTTTGCTTCTTGTCCTTTAGTATGTTGCGACGACGGATTGCCATATTTTTCTGTAAAATAAGGGAGCATTTCTTTTACAACTTCTTCGTCTACTTTTGTGCTTGCCGCGTTGTCGAAATATATTTGGCGTTTCATTTTAGTTGTGGCATTTTAAATTTAATTCCTTTTTTTAATAAGCGATTAATTAACGAATTAAAATATTTAGTAGTATCATGATGGTCATGAATAAGAATTATATCTCTTGAGCTAGACTTTAATCTATAGCTTTTGTCAATTAAATTATATATACTATCAATTGTTTGATTCCCAAATTTTTTCTTCCCGATTTCATATTCCTTAATATTAAAAGTCCAAAAAATATCTGGATGTTTATGAAATCTTCCAAATTTGTACCAAAAATAATTTATCTTTTCGAACCTTGGTTGTTTGTATCCTAAGAATTTTAAATATTCTTCAAGTTTCTTTTTATTTTTTCCTCCCCTATCTCCATAAGGAAATCTAAATAACTTAATTGGTCTTTTTATTTTAGATTTTTTATAAATTTCTTCAATCAATTCGTTAGTTTTTTTTATCTCCTCAAAACACTCTTTAAGAGGTATTTTTGAAAAATGTTGGTGGTTATAGCTATGATTTCCAATTATAAATCCTTTTCTTATTGCATAAATAACTTCCTTAGGTCTTTTTTTAATACACCCCCCTTCACAGAAAATGATTGCAGGTATATTTTTTAAGGATAAATAATCAATTTTCTTTCTGAAATCTTTTGAAGGAGCATCATCGATTGTCAAATAAGCTATTTTTTTCATTTTTCCCCCACTTTACAACTCCCGCATTTATGTTTATCAATTATTTTTAACATCGGAAGGATTGTTTTTTTGTTTAGAGAATAAATTCTTTGTTTTCCTTTTTGCTTTGATTCAACAATATTGCAATGATTTAATGATGCGAGCGCGTGCGAAACTTTGCTTTGTTCTTCTTTAAGCTCTTTTACTAAATCATTAACCGAACATTCTTTATTTTTTAAAATAGAAATAATGCTAATTTTAAGAGGATTTGCAAGATTCTTGAAAAAATAATGGTATGTGTTACATTTCATTTTATATGAATTATATTACATATGAAATTATATTCATATTTATAAATGTTTCGTGAGAAGTAAGAAGTTAATTGCGTTTATTGTGATTGGATAATATTCTTTCCCATCGAGCATCTCTTTGAATTTTATTCTCTTTTTTCATTTTTCCTTTCGTTTCCCCATTTCTATACAGATTTGTTCTTCTACGATTTTTGCCAGACCCATAATAAGGGTAAAACATTTCTCTTTTAGGCAATCTATTATTTCCCGTATTAGAATTCGATTCAAAATTCCTTTCAGTTTTAAAGCTATTAGACGATGCAGAAAAACTGCGATTACCTAATAAAAGTTCATATTTTTTTAAATTATCATACTGAAAACAATATGCAAACATCAAATACGTGAATAATTTATCCATAATAATTAATTTGTGATTTCAATTTATAAACTTTTCTTCTGATAATTATATATAATATCTTCAGCTTCAAAAATAATTAATTCTTCATTCGTTTTTCGTATAAATTTATTAACGTCATCCAAATGTTTTTGAGTTTCATAAGAGATTCTATCTGCGCATTCAATAAGTTCTCTTGTTTTTAGATTGTATATTTTTACCATTTTTTAAAACAGGCTGGAGAGTTGAGTCATTTATGCCCTGAAAGGGTATCCCTGTGGGAACCCCCTTGGGTGAGATTCCTATGGACACGGAGGGAATCGAACCCCCATCTCCTGGGCTGGAGCCAGGTAGTCTGCCATTAGCCTACGCATCCTTAGAGAAGTTTGAACAATTCCTATTTCTTCTTTTCAAACTTCTCTTAGAAATTTTTTTGGATTTTGCTAATTTCTCTATAGAGAAGTTTGAACAATTCCTATTTCTTGTTTTTTCGAAGGAATTTTCAAAGTGCTCTTCATGAGAATTTTGCGATTCTTTGAATTTTGCAAAGTTCTCTTATAATCACAAGAACTATTTCATTTTTAAGCTTTGTCTTACAAAACGTTTAAAAACCGATAGCAAGTGAATTTAAAGATGGTAGAAAGAATAATTAATTGCAAAGACGAATGTCTAGATAATTCTAAGAAGAAGTTTCTTGAAGAAATGATGGGCTATGTGTGTTCTAATGTGGATCTTGGACCCTCTTTAAGAAATTTGATAATTAACCGACCCGGGGAAGAAAAAGTTGGGTACATAAAAATCTATATCCAAAATTGCCAGTCCAAGAATGGTGTAATGGAAGGCTTAATCCAAAAAGAGTCCGAAGAATTTCTTATGTCAAGAGGTTTTGAAGTTAAAAAAACAAGACCCTCGAGACTTCTTATTTCTAATGAAAATCTTGAAAATTATTCCGTCGATTTTATCAAATATGAATTAGGTGAGGAATATTCTTATTTAATAGACATTGAAAAAGCCCAAGAAGAGCATAAATTATAATTTTTCAATTTCATAAATTTCATCTTCTGATATAGAACATCCGCTAAATTTTACAGCGTATAAAAGTGCATCTAAAGTTTTTCCGTCTTCAAGTTTTATTATTCCTTTTTTGTAAATCATATAAACTAATTCAGATGACCGGAGTATGTTAAATCCAGAGAATGTCTCGTAATTTTGTTTTCGCGAATTTAATTTTGTGTGCAGTTTCTTTTCCAAAAGATTTAGAAGATTTTCCGGTTTTTCTATAAGCATTCTTACGGTTCTTTCGTCAATTGCTAAAACATTTTCTATTTTTTTTTCATTTAAAATTTTACTAACCGCCATGCATGACGCTTCCCCCAAATCAATTAAATGAATGTCGCTAGCATTATTGTAAAAAGTACTATTCGCAATTTGAACAAGTTCTTGAGTTATCTTTGAAATTTCAGAATCTTTAATTCCGAATACGCTTGGCATTTCAAAAACACCTTTATCGAGAAGTTGCTTAACTCTCAATGCCTCGAGTTCAAATCTTTTTATGTTTATGGGGCGATCAATAACTTCGTATTTTACTTCTTTAGTTATTATGAATTTTCCCTTAAATGTTTTTTTCAATTCAGCAAGTTCAGAAGTCAATCCGTTCATTGCGAGGCTAATTAGTGTACTCGCGTCGAAGATAATTGCTTTTTTTGGTGTCATTTTAATTATTATCTCTTCTTTTTTCAAAGTATTTAATTATCTTCAGTCTTATTAGTTGAGGGGGGTGTAAGATTACTCCCTGGTAAAACCTTTTGAAAGAAAATTTAGAATTCTTCTTATTATGGTTATAAAATTCTTGTAAAGTTTTTCTGAAAATATTCCCCTCAGTATTCTTTACTGCGTTCCAATCACATAGAATCTCTTTTAGCCATGCAATAGGTAGTTCTATTATAGTTCCTAATAGGGATAAACTTAAGATTACTAATATTAAAAATCCAAGAGTATAGATTATTGGTAAACTAAAGAATAAAATAGACAAAATAATTTTAATATAATTGATAAAAATATAAACAAATGCCCCCAAAATTAATATAATTGGAAGCCAGGTTAGTAATTGATTAATAAATTTGAAGTGTCCCACTTCGTGATACAAAATAGAATCTAATTCTTTTTTATTAAAGGTATTCTTTGTTTTTTCATTTAAAGTTATTGTTTTACCATCTAATCCCGCCCAAGCCCCATGTAATTGTTTAATAATTTTAATTCTAACTTTTTTCTCACCAATTTCTTTTTGAATGTATTTTTCTTTACTCCTCATTTTAACTTCATTCATTTAAAAATCTCCATCGCAAGTTTAATTCTTTCTTTTGCACTTTTAGTTTTGCTTAAATTAACATCGGAAATTCCTGTTTGCCCCGCATAGTTTGCAAGTTCCCATTCTGTAATGCCGAGAAGATTTGCTGTTTTTTCCATAGAAATACCATGTTCATATATCCTCGACGCTTTGTTTATGCTCGCCTTTCTGAAAACTTCTTGAATGTAATCTTTTAATTTTCCAGATAATTTGTTGATAGTATTCCTAATAAGTTCAAAATCTTTCTTAAATTTTACAAAATTGTCTTTCTCTAACGAGATTATTGCGTCGTTTATAGCCTGCAAAATTACGTCGTGGAATTTGTTCCAGCCAGGATATTTCTGGTAATTTTTTCTCTCAACTATCTTGCTTAACGAATATACCACTACTGCCAATGCAATGCTGTCTGGGTCTTGCGTCGACGTGGCCGTGTGTATTGTCTGGTTGCTCAAATCTTTTAATTTGAGAGAATCTTCTTTTTTAAGTGAGATTATTGTTTCTCTAAGAATTTTTAACACATGCTCTTTTTCTTGCATGGATTTTATAAGAAATTAAACTTTAAAAACATTCTTAACTACATTATATCATGAAACAAGTAATATTAGACACCAGTTTTATAATTGCATGTGTGAAACAGAAGATTGACTTTTTTGAAGACATAAAGTTAATGGGATTGCAAGTTTTGATTCCGGTTCAAGTTATTAGCGAATTAAATGGTTTGAAAGAAGAAGTTTCCCTTAAGTTATTAGAGAAAAACAAATTCAAGAAAATTGACGTCGAGAATAGTAATGTTGATAAAGGAATTATAAATTATGCGAAAAAAGATGCGGGCCTCGTCGTCGCCACGCTCGACAAAGAAATAAAAACGAAAGTTAAAAATCCTAAAATGGTTATAAGAGGAAAAAAGAAATTAGAAATTATTTAATTTTTATATATTCACAATTTGGATTTGCTAATAACAGACTATCAATAAATGTTTCAAGAAACTCTGGGTTTTCATAAGAAATATGCACTATTCCGTCGGGAGAGCCATGTTTGAAATTAAACTTTTCAGCAGAAAACACTTTCAAATCAAAACCCTTTTTATTTGAACTATTAATTGCATAAATATCAGCCCCGTTTAATTCTTTGGGCCATTCATTTGTCAAGATTAATTTTCTTCTACTCATAACAAAAAATAAAATTTTTGGTTTAAAAACCTTCCCAAACTCCAACAGGAGCGTGTCTAATAATTAGCTCGATGCTAATTATTTGATCATTACATCTTATC